>JAISFK010000475.1 GCA_031263625.1 Clostridiales bacterium | reverse complement strand
GCTTGAATCGCATAAGGCGCCTGAGCCGCCCAAAGCGCCCGAATCGCCTATGCCGCATAAATCGCCCGAACCGCCGCCCGCCGGCCATGAGATCCCAGCCGCCTGCCGCGCCGCGCCGCCCCGGCGTCTGGCGCCGGCCTGCCACGCGCTGGCCGCGGCCTCTATGGCGTCGGCGTACTCGCCGGGAGGCCCGGAGCGGCGCGAATCGCGCCCGCCCGCCCCGCCGCGCCCCCAGCCCGCGCCGGAAGCGCCGGGCGTGTCAGGGCCCCGGCGCCCGCGCGGGCCTCCGCAGGCAAGTAGCCACTCTATGTATTCCGATATCCCGTATGCCGCGTTTTCCATGAGCAGCAGGCTGGGAATCCCGTAGTCCCGCGTCGCCGCGCTGTCCAGCTCGCGCATTTGCGCCGGTGTCGCCAAAATCATCTTACCGCCTCCTGTCTGCCGGCAGCCCGCCGCCGCGCCTGCCCGCCCGCCGCCAGCTCCAGCGCCCGCCTGCGGCCTGCTATGCTGACGAGCATTTGCCCAGTTCCGCGCCGCGCAGGGCCGCGCCGCCCGGCCCTGCGCCGCAAGCCGCTTGTCGCCTGCTTTAAGCCGCAAGCCACAAGTTGCCGCGCCGTCTCGCCCCTAGCCGGAAAAGTATTTTTCCAGCTCGTCCATCTGCTCCGCCCCCAGCAAGTCGAGCAGCCCGGCGTATGCCTCCGCGCTCGACTTGGCCAGGACTTCGCGCTCGGCGGTGCGCGCCCCGAGCCGCTCGCTCAGCCCGGCGATCTCCCCGTCCAGCAGATCCAGCTGCCGCCTTGAGTCGAATATGTCCTGGTACACGTGCCCGGCCGCCGTTTCCAGCAATTCCATGTTCGCGTTCTTTATGTCGTTGCGCAGCATGGAAAGCCGCTCGTCGATTTCGGGCTCGCGCGCCTTTATGGCCCGTATCTGCGCCTCGCACTCGGAGATCTCCCTTTTCGCGCTCTCGCCGCCCCGGTTGAACGCGTGCCTGGTCAGCTCGACGATCCTGCCCAGCAGCAGCTTTTTCCTCGTTCGGCACTCGCCAAGCTCCGCGGTGAGCCGCGCCTGCTCCTTGATGCAGCCGTTGAGGATCTCCTCGCCCCTGGCGATGGCCGGCGTCTTTTCCGCGCATCTGAACAGGCTGTTCCACCTCTCGTCCAGCGTGAGCACGCTCAGCCGGTTTTCCCTGATCAGGTTCCCGTCGAGCGCCACCCGCTTTGGCGGCGGCCTGCGCCTGCCCCCGAAAAGCCGCCCGCCCGCGGGCCGCCCTGCCGAGCCGCCCGAAGCGGCCGAGGCGCCCAAGCCGCACGATCCGGCCGAGCCGCGCGGGGCATGGGCCGCATGGGACGCGCCAAACGCATTTGTCATATTCTCAGGCCCCTTATGTAAATGTTGTATATGCCGGAAGCCATGCTGTCAAACGAATGCATCCGCTTCGCGGCGGCTTGCGACATGCGCCCGGCCCGCTCGCGCAGGCCACCGTCGCGCATGAGCGCCAGAATGAGCGCGACCAGCTCGCCCGGATTCTCAAAGTCGGCCAGGCAGCCGAACTCGCCCATCTCGGAGGCCATGCGCCCGGCCAGCTCCCGGTCGTCCGTCAGCGCCGGTATGCCCAGGGACATCGCCTCTATCACGGGATACGGGAAGTGGCGCCCCTCCGAATGGTACAGGCACAGGCTCGCCCGCTCCAGGCACGACGTCCTGCCCGCGAGGCTGTAGCTTTCGACGGCGACGCGGCCCGCCAGGCCCATGCCGCTGACTTTCTCCATTATCTCCATATACTGGTTATCGGTCAATTCCCTGCCGTTCAGCACATGGAAGCGGCAGCCAGGATGCTCCGGCATGATGCGGGCGCACTCCTTGCCTATGCGCGCCGCCAGCTCGACGAACAGGTCGCTGGCGAGCCAGTTTTTAAACCTGTCGGCGTCCGAGTCCACGATCATGGCGATTGTGAACGGGCGGCCGGGAGCGGATCCGCCGCGCCCGGCCGCGCCCATGTCGGGCAGCCGCGCGCCCAGGCTCACGCCGACGCGCGCGAGGCTTATCTTCGAGGCGCGCACAAGGCGGCGCGACAGCTCCTCCGCCGCCGAATCGCTGTTCGCGATGATTTCGTCGCAGGCGACGGACAGCGCCCTGTACGCGATGGCGGACAGCAGCCTTCGGCCGCGCATGAGGCCGGGGCTTGGGGGCTTGGGCTCTTCGGCCGCCGCGCCCGCGCCGCTTTCGGGGGCGGCGCCGCTGCCGCTGCCGGATGCGGCGTCGCCTGCGGCAGCGCTGTCGCCGTCCGTTGCGGCGCTGCCAAATGCGGCGCTGCCAGATGCGGCTTCGCTGCCGAATGCGGCGCTGCCGTCGCCCATTGCGCGGCCGCCTGCGGCGCCGTCCCCAACGGCGCTGTCGCCGTCCGCAGCAGCGCCGCCCCCGCTGCCCGGCGCGCCGCCGTCCGCCCAGTCGGCCTGGCCCGCCCGGCTCGCCCAGTCCGGCTGGTTCGCCCTGTTGGCCCTGTTTGCCCGGCTGGCTCTGCCGGCCATGCCGGCCCGGCGCGCCAGATACGCCGCGCCCGCGCCGCCCGCGGCCTGCGCCGCCGCGTATGCCGCCTCGTATGCGGTTTCGTAGAGTATGTCCGGTGCGCTCCAGGCGCTTTGCGCGTGAACCGTGTTCACATGGACGAACCCGCCCCCGAACAGGCGCGCAAGGCTGGCGACGCAGAACTCGCCCGCCGCGTGCGTGTGGACGACGTCAATGTCCATGCTCCGGCACATTTCGCGCAGCGTAAGGGCCGCGCGCAGGAGCGGCATGCTTTTCGCCCTCAGCGGATAAGTGAGCGCGCCGTAGCGCCGCATCGCCAGAATCCAGGGATCGCCGTCCGGCCCGGCCCGCAGGGTGTCCGGATCGTAGGCGGCGCGCACGCGCGCGCCGGCGCCGATGAGAAACTTGGTCAGATCAAGGACGCTTTTCTGAACGCTCTCATGCATGTCGCCGCCTAAAAAATGCATTATATTCAACATGGATAGACTGCACTCCTAAAGCGGGCTACGCCCGCAACCCAAGTCGGAACGGGAAAGCGCGGTTTCCCCGTTCCTCACGGGCGCTTCGCGCCCGCGCCGCGCTCATCCGCGCGGCGTTAGTAGCTTACAGGCGCTGACTTTTTGCTATTTATTGCGGTTTTGCGCCTGTAAGGCACTAATTAAACACGCACTAAGTATAGAACCAGCCCCAGCCCCAGTTGCGCCCCCTAGGCGGCCTTGCCCGCCCGGATCAGCGCCTAGGCTGGGCCGCCCGCGCAAGCAGCCGCCTGCCCAGCTTCGCGGCAAATGACGCGATTGCCGCCGCCTCGCCCACCCGTAGCGCGAGAGTCGCCAAAAAATACGCGGCGGCCCCGCAGGCCACGAGCAGCGCCATGCTCCCCGCGGCAGCCGCGAGGCCCGCAGCCTCCGGAAGCGCCATGTCGGCCAGGCGGAGCGCGGCGAGCATTGCCATACTGGCAATTATACATTTTATCGCCATATATTTCAAACCGTCGTTTGGACGCGGGCGCGGTCGCTCCCGCGAGGCCCGCGAGGGGCGCAACGGCGGCCGCCCGCCCGCAGGTTCGCGCCCCTCCGGCCGGCCGGCCGCAGGCTCTGGCGGGCGCCCGTCCCCACGCCCCATGCCCGGCCCGCCGGGAGCGCCGGCTTCCTCCCCGCCGCCGCCCGCCTCCGTTTCATGCTCGCCGCCCGCTTCCATTTTCCGCAAGCCGTCGCGCATGCGCCTGCGCAGCGCCGCAAGGAGGATGGCCGCGCCCGCCGAGATCGACACCGCGTAGGCTAGGGGCAGGCCGATCAGCCCAAGCCGCCCCTTGAGCGCGACGCTCAGCGACACGTTCAGCGCCATTATGAGCACGCTGGCCGCCGCCGGTGCGCGCGTGTCCCGCATTGCGTAGAACGCGCGGTCGGCCGCTTCCTTGAAGCCGATGGACGCGATTGAGGCCGCGTAGCAGGAAAAGACCGCGGCGGACATGGCGATGTCGCCGGGCGTCACGCGGCCGCGCCCGTACAGAATGGGCATAAGGTATTTTGACAGGTACGCGAGGGCCACCGACGCGGGAATCGCGAAATATACAATGAGGCGCATGACGGAAGAAAACGAGTCCCGGAACCCCCGCGCGTCGCCTTTCGCGTACAGGGCGGACATCTTGGGGAAATACACGGCGAGCGCGGAAAGGATGAACAGCTGCGCAGCAGTGAAAGCCAGGTTCTGCGTGTTCGATATGGCGACGACGCCGCCGCTGAACCCCGTCGCGAACGTGCTGTTGACGAACATGTTGAGCTGGTACGAGGACGACGAGATCAGCACCGGCAGGGCCAGCCTCCCGCACAGCCGCACGTCCGGGCTGGACAGGTCGGCCCTCGGCCTGTAGCGGTAGCCCAGCCTGCGCATGGACGGCGCGAGGGCCGCGGCCTGCATCGCGAGGCCGGCGAACGTGGCCGCGAGCAGGCCCCTGACGCCGAACCGCCCGGCGAGGACAAGCACGTATGCGATGACGGACAGGCCGCTGAACGCGCCGGCCGCCGCGGGCATGGCGAACCGGCCGTTGGACTGTAGCACGCCCTGAAAAATGTAGGAAAGCGCGTAGAACACCATGACCGGGAACATCAGCCTGAGCGCGAACACGGCCAGCTCCCGGTCCCCGGCGCTGAACCGGGGCGCGGCCGACACGATGGCGGGGGCGGCGAGCATCCCGGCGGCGGCGATGGCCGCAGCCAGCAGCAGCGAAATCGTGATGACGCTGTCGATGAAGCCGTAGGCGGATTTTTCGTCGCCGGACGCCAGCTTGCCCGTGAAAATCGGGATCACGACGGTGACGAGCGACGTCCCGATGCATGTGAATATGAGGTTTGGCAGGTTTACGGCGTATGAATAGATGTCGGTTTCGAGCGTGTACCCAAAATAGGCGGTGTACGCCATGCTGCCCGCGAGCGACAGGCACCTCGCGAGCGTGGACAGCAGCATGACCATGCCGACGGTCTTCGATGTCTTCATGCGGCGCCGTTGCCGCCG
>JAISFK010000392.1 GCA_031263625.1 Clostridiales bacterium | reverse complement strand
ATACTGGCGCCGCAGATGTCGCCCATCCACTTCGAGTTCCTGGAGACGGCCTTCCGCGCCAACGGCTACAACCTCGTCATACTGCCGCCGTCGGGCGGCGCGGAGGTGGACGAGGGGCTGAAGTACGTCAACAACGACGCATGCTACCCGTCCATCCTCGTCGTCGGGCAGATCCTGGCCGCGCTCAAGTCGGGCGAGCACCGGCTGGACAGCGTGTCCGTCCTGATCACGCAGACGGGCGGCGGCTGCCGCGCCACAAACTACATCGGCTTCATACGCAAGGCGCTCGCGGACGCCGGCTACGCCCACATTCCGGTCATCTCGCTCAGCGCCTCCGGCATGGAGAAAAACCCTGGCTTCAAGCTGACGCTCCGGCTGCTGCGCTCCGCGATCATCGCCGTCATGTACGGCGACCTGTTCATGAAGCTCATCCTGCGGACGCGCCCCTACGAGGCCGCCCCCGGCTCCGTCGAGCGGCTGCGCGCCCGGTTTTCCGAGCGCTGCATGGCGAACGTCGCGGACGGGCGCCTGGCGTCGTTCAACCTGAACATGGCGGCCATCGTCGATGCTTTTGACAGGATCGAGCTGGCCGGGGGCGCGCGGAAGCCGAGGGTCGGGCTGGTCGGCGAGATCCTCGTCAAATTCCACCCTGGGGCGAACAACAACGCCATAGCCCTCGTGGAGTCGGAGGGCGCCGAGGCCGTCATGCCCGATCTGATGGGCTTTTTGCTGTACTCCGCGCACAACGCCAATTTCAAGCGCAGGTACTTGGACGGCAGCCTGGCGTCCGCCGTCATAAGCAACCTCGTCATAAAGGCCATCGAGCGCTGCGCCCGTGCCATGAACGCGAAGCTGGGCGCGAGCGAGCGCTTCTCGGCGTCGCACAGCATAAAGTCCCTCGCGGACGGCGCGAGCGAGATCCTCTCGCTCGGCAACACGACGGGCGAGGGCTGGCTGCTGACGGCCGAAATGCTGCAGCTCATCCGGGAGGGCGCGTCGAACATCATCTGCATGCAGCCGTTCGCGTGCCTGCCGAACCACGTGACGGGCAAGGGCATGATAAAGGAGCTCAAGCGGCGCTACCCGCAGGCGAACATCGTGGCGGTGGACTACGACCCAGGCGCGAGCGAGGTCAACCAGCTGAACAGGATAAAGCTCATGCTGTCCGTCGCGTTCAAGGCGGCGGCGGGCGGCGCGGGCGATGGCGGGGACGGCGGCGAGGCGCCCGCACTCGGCGAGGGCATAGGCGATGGCGAGGGCGCAGGCGAGAGCACAGGCGACGGCGCCGCAGGCGGCAGGGGCAGGGGCGGCGCCAGGGGAGGCTCCAGAGGCGGCGCCAGGGGCAGCGCCAGGGGCGGCCGGAAGTCGCCGCTGGCAGGCGCGCGCGCCAGCTCGGAGGTGTTCAGGCAAAAAAGGTACGACACATAGAGCGTGGCGCATAGGCGAATACATAGCGTTGATACATAGTGTGGATGCATAGGTACGATGCATAGAGTGCGGCATATAGGTGGATACATAGGGTTCGCAATAAAAACATTTGGATAAGGGATGGTCGGTCATATGTCTGTTTTTAACATGATTTCGCTTTTGGGCGGCCTGGCGTTCTTCCTGTACGGCATGTCCATCATGGCAAGCGGCCTGGAGCGCGCGTCGGGCGGGCGGCTCGAAAAGACGCTCGAAAAAATGACGGGCAACATCTTCAAAGCCATCTTCCTGGGGGCGCTCGTGACGGCCACGATACAGTCGTCCTCCGCCACGACCGTCATCGTGGTCGGCCTCGTCAACGCGAAGATACTCAAGCTGAAGCAGGCCATCGGCATCATCATGGGCGCCAACATCGGCACGACCATAACGGCGCACATCCTGCGGCTCTCCGACATCGACGCGAGCAGCAACGTCTTCCTGACGTTTTTCAAGCCCGTCACGCTCGCCCCGCTCGCGGCGATCATCGGCGTGCTGCTCTACGTCATAAGCAAGAGGCGCGCGCGCCGCGACATCGGGCAGATCCTGATCGGGTTCGGCGTGCTGTTCAGCGGCATGTTCGCGATGGAGGGCGCGGTCGAGCCGCTGAAGGATCTGCCGCAGTTCGCCGTCATGTTCGAGCGCTTCACGAATCCGATACTCGGCGTGCTGATCGGCACGTTCGTGACGGCCGTCATCCAGTCCTCGGCGGCGTCCATCGGCATACTCCAGGCCCTGACCTCGACGGGCGCCATCACGTTCGCGTCGGCGTTCCCCATCATAATGGGCCAGAACATCGGCACGTGCATAACGCCGGTGCTGGCCAGCATCGGGGCCTCGCGCAACGCGAAGCGCTCGGCCTTCATCCACGTGTCGTTCAACACGATAGGCACGATCCTGTTCCTCATAGCCATCTACGCCATGCAGTACACGGTCGGGCTCCCGTTCTGGGACGAGCCGATCACGAAGGGCGGGATCGCGAACTTCCACACGATCTTCAACGTGGTCGTGACGATAATATTCATCCCGTTCGCGGGCCTGCTGGAAAAGCTGGCCAAGTTCGCGATCAAGACGAACGCGGCGGAGGCGGAGCGCGACGACGAGACGAAGGAGCTGGACGAGCGCTTCCTCACGGCGCCCGCGTATGCAATTCAGCACGCCAGGGAGGCCGTGATCAAGATGGCCAGCCTGGCGCAGGAGAACTTCGGGCGCTCGATCGAGATCGCGCAGAGCTACGACGCGAAAAAGCTGGAGCTGCTGCGCGAGATCGAGGACGTCATCGACCGCCTGCAGGGCAGGATAGACAGCTACCTGCTCAAGCTGGCGAACAAGGAGCTGACCGAGAGCGAGAACACGGCCCTGTCGGAGGTGCTGCAGGTCGTCAACGAGTTTGAGCGCATAGGCGATCTGGCTAACAACATCGGGGACTGCGCGCAGGAGATGTTCGAAAAGGGCATCGTCTTTTCCGGCATCGCCATGCGCGAGCTGGAGCTGCTGCGCGACGCGGTGGGCGAGATCCTCGCGTTCGCCGTTGACGGCTACACGCACCGCGACATAAAGCTCGCGGAGACGGTCGAGCCGCTCGAGGCCGTGATAAACATACTCGTGGAGGCGCTCAAGCTCAAGCACAGCGAGCGGCTGCGCTCGGGCGAGTGCTCGGTGGACTCGGCGTTCCCGTATGTGCAGATACTCTACAACATGGAGCGCATAGCGGACCACTGCTCGAACGTGGGCGTGCATGTCATAAGCTACTCCGGCCAGGTCGTCATCGCGGACAGGCACGAGTTCCTGCGCGAGCTCAGAAACTCGCAGTCGGACGAGTTCCGCGAAAAGTTCGAGCTGTACGACATGAAATACTACGAGCGCCTGAAGAATATCTAGCTGCGCTTATAATTGGAGGTACTCTCAGATGATCACTCTGCACTCCGGCCCCGTCGCGCTTGTCGGCGGAGCGCCGGTTCCGCTCGCCCAGGCGGGCGGCGGCGCAAGCGGCGGCGGCGCTGCGGCGGGAGCTGGCGCTTCGGCGGGCGGCGAACGCGCTGGCGCGGCATGGCGGGCGGCGCCTGCTGCGGCGCCGGGCGGGAAAGCCGCCGGCGGGGCGCAGGCGGGCGCGGGAGCGGGAGCTGCGGCGGGCGGCGCCGCGGCTGGCGGCAGGCCCGGCGACGGCACGATGGCCCGCGCCATACTGGAAGCGCACAGCAAGCCTTCGCGCGGGGGCGGGCGCAGCGGCGGGGACGGGCGCGAGCGCGAACGCGAGTACAGGATCGCCTTTGACAGCCTCATCTCCCACGACATCACATACGTGGGCATAATCCAGACGGCCCGCGCGAGCGGCATGGCGAGCTTCCCGCTCCCATACGCGCTGACGAACTGCCACAACAGCCTCTGCGCCGTGGGCGGCACGATCAACGAGGACGACCACGTGTTCGGGCTGTCCGCCGCCAAAAAATACGGCGGCATCTACGTGCCCGCGAACCAAGCGGTCATACACCAGTACGCCCGCGAGGCCATGTGCGAGGCCGGCGGCATGATCCTCGGCTCCGACAGCCACACGCGCTACGGCGCCCTCGGCGTCATGGGCGTCGGCGAGGGCGGCCCAGAGCTGGTCAAGCAGCTTCTGGGCAACACGTATGACATACGGCCCCCGCAGATCGTGCTGGTCTACCTCCGCAACGCGCCGAGGCGCGGCGTCGGGCCGCACGACGTGGCCATCGCGCTGTGCGGGGCCGTGTACGCCGGCGGCTTCGCGAAGAACAAGGTGCTGGAGTTCGCGGGGCCGGGCATAGCGAGCCTGCCGATGGACTTCCGCATAGGCATAGACGTCATGACGACCGAGACGACCTGCCTGTCGTCAATCTGGCCGACGGACGACGGCGCGGTGCGCACGTACTACGCGGAGCACGGGCGCGAGCGGGCGTACAGGGCCATAGCCCCGGCCGACGGCGCCGTCTACGACGCCATGATAGAGATAGACCTCGCCGCGGTGGAGCCGATGATAGCCATGCCGTTCCACCCGTCGAACGCGCACACCATCCGCGAGCTGAACGAAAACGCGGCGGACATCCTGCGCGAGGCGGAGCTGGACGCGGAGCGGCAGTTCGGCGGCAAGGCCCGGCTCAGGCTGGTGGACAAATTTATGGCTGCCGGCGCGGGGCGCGGCGACGCAGGGGCGCGGGGCGGCGGCAACGACAGAGGCAACGGCAGAGGCAACGGCATTGGCAGTGGCAACAGCGGGGGCGGCGGGGGGCGGCGCGGCAACGGCGGGGGCGGCGGCAACGGCGGCGGCTGGATACAGGCCGATCAGGGCATAATCGCGGGCTGCGCGGGCGGCATGTACGACAACATCCGCGAGGCGGCCGCCATACTGGGCGGCGCGTCCGTCGGCGACGGCTATTTCTCGCTGTCCGTGTACCCGCCCAGCACGCCCGTCAGCCTCCAGCTCATGCAGTCCGGCGCGCTGCAGGCGCTCGCCGAGGCGGGCGCGCTGATCAAGCCCTGCTTCTGCGGCCCGTGCTTCGGCGCGGGCGACGTGCCCGCGAACAACGCCCTGTCCGTCCGGCACACGACGCGCAACTTCCCGAACAGGGAGGGCTCAAGCCCCGGCGACGGCCAGCTGGCGGCGGTCGCCCTCATGGACGCGCGCTCGATCGCCGCGACGGCGAGGAACTTCGGGCGGATCACGCCCGCCGACGAGCTGGACTACGAGGCGCCGGAGGCCGGGAGCGCCCCGCCGTACAGCGCGGGCGTATACGAGAGGCGCGTCTACAACGGCGTCGGCAGGCCGGACGCGGGGGCGGAGCTCAGGTTCGGCCCCAACATAGCCGACTGGCCCAAGTTCGACGCCCTGGGCGAAAACCTCATGCTCAGGATCGCGAGCGTCCTGAACGATCCGGTGACGACGACGGACGAGCTGATCCCGTCCGGCGAGACGTCCAGCTACCGCTCCAACCCGCAGAAGCTCGCAGGCTTCGCGCTGGCGCGGCGCGACCCGCAGTACGTGCCGAGGGCGCGCGCGATCCGGGAGATCGAGGAGCGGCGCGCGCGCGGCGACGTCGCGGGCGAGCTGGCGGAGGCCGTGGGCGCGCTGCGGGCCGCCGGATGCTTCGGCGGCGAAAGCGCGGGCGGCGCGGGCGCGACGGACGGAGTAGCGGGCTCAGGGGCAGCGCGAGCAGCGGGCGCGGCGGCGCAGGCAATGAGCGGCGCGGGCGCGACGGACGGAGCAACGGGCGCTGGGGTGGCAGGAGCGGGGGCGGCGGCGAAAGCACGGGCGGCGGGCGCAACGGTGTATGGAGCGGCCGGCGGCGAGACGGCAGGCGCAGGCGGCGGGGTAGCGGGCGCAGGCGCAGGCGCGGGGGCGGCGGCCATGCAGGTGGCGTCCGTCATATTCGCTCGCAAGCCCGGCGACGGCTCGGCCCGCGAGCAGGCCGCGTCGTGCCAGCGCGTGCTG
>JAISFK010000384.1 GCA_031263625.1 Clostridiales bacterium | reverse complement strand
AGCTCCGCCGTGTCGTTCGAGCCGTTCGGGAAGCCGAAGCGCTGGTGCTGGTCGCCGTAGCCCTCCGCCGACGGGTCCTTGCACACCGTGTTGCCGATGTGGAGGTGCGTTATGTACGGGCGCAGGGTCCGGACGACAAATTCCGGCGTCTCGTATGTCATCGGGATGTGCGACAGGTCTATCACGAGCCCGAAGTTGCAGCAGCAGGAGCGCATCTCGGCCGCGAACTGCGCGGCGTATGGCGCCGGGCCGATCAGCGACGCCTTCTCTATGTCGTAGTCGAACACTTCCAGCTCGACGCCCATGCCCTTTTCCTTCGCGTAGCCGCAGAGCCGCTTCGTCGTTTTGAGCAGCTGCGCGTATGACCGCTCCCTAGTTTCCGCCGCCCACTTGCCAGACAGGAACGCGATGCCCTTCGCTCCCAGCTGTTCGGCCTCGTCGATGGCCTCGATGAGCGTGGCTTCGGCTTTCAGGCGCTCCGCCTCGTCCAAGTGGTTGGCGTTGAGGCCCGTCGTCAGCAGGCGCGGCTGCGCGCCGTAGCAGACCGTCATGTGCGATATGTCCAGCAGCCGGGCCGCCTTCGCGCGGATGGCGGGATCCTTGATCCACGTGACCTCTATCGCGTCGAAATAGTCGTCCGTCGCGATCTTCTTCAGATATTCCAGCGCGCCGGGGTCGTCGCCGCGCATGATCGACGGGTACGCCATGAACGAGATCAGGCCGACCTTGAAGTATTTGTGGATAGACTCTCTCACTGTTAAACCATTCCTTTCGCGCCATGTTTTGGGCTCCGGCGCAAAGCCCGGATTCGGAAGCCCGCCCTCTGGCTTTCATTTTTCGGCATTTGATTTCACTTATTGGCTTGCGCAAGTAAATTCTATCACATCGAGCCACCTCGCACAAGCCCGCCGCCATTGGCCATTGGCCATTGATATTTCGCCGGCACTCCGCCGGCCCGCCGGCATTTCATCGGCATTTCGCCACCGCCGCCCACCGCCATTTCGCCGGCATTTCACAGGCTACCCAGCCCCAGCCGGCTTTCGCCCGAAGCGCCACAATGCTGCTTCCGATACTCGTTCGGCGTCATGCCGCTGAGCTTTTTGAACACCATGGCAAAGTGCTGGGGGGAGTCGAAGCCCGTTTTCTCCGCGATCTGCTGTATGAAGCAGCTTGTCTTGGTCAAATACTCCTGGGCCTTTGCCACCCGCGCCCGCGTCACATAATTCGGGATGCCCATGCCGGTCGCCTGCTTGAAAATGCGGGATGCATAGTTGCTGTTGTAGTTGACCGCCGCAGCGACGCTGGCCAAGCTGAGAGCGGTGGAAAGGTCGCGCTCGACGTGCTCCCTTATTCTCATGGCCGTCTTTTTTTCGCGGCCGATCTCGCCTCTCGCGGCCAGATCGAGCAGGATGCCGGAAAGGCGGCGCAGATAGCCGAACGCCTCCCGCCAGCTATTGAAATGCTCCAGATAGTAAAGCTGGTAGATGCCGACGCGCAGGGCCGCCTCCTCTTGCAGGCCGCAATACTGGATATAGTCGATCAGCGCGCGCAACACCGTCTGGCACGCCTTGATCGCCCCCAGGCGGTGCATGCTGCCAATGCCGTCGCAGGCGGCGGCGATTTGCCCCAGCAGCCGGAAATGCTCGCCCCCGTCGTTCCTGTACATTTGTAATATAAACGAGAATGGCGAAACAATTAAAATAAAACACATTGGCAAGCTCCTAAAATAGGCATATGTATTGTATAATAGTGCATAGTCGGGCGAGGCGCGCGCATCTCGCCGCAGAATTTTCGCCGTGCGGCGGCAACGATAGCGGCGGCAACGGCAGCAACGGTAGCAACAACGGCGGCAACAGAATTCGCGCACAGAATTTCCGCCCTGCCGCTCGCGATGCGTGGAGCGCCGCCCGCGAATTGCGCCGCGACAAGCCAAAATTCCCGCCCTGCCGCGCGCACGATGCGGGCTTTGCAGGGCGAAATGGAGGGACTTATCGATGCTGTTTGGGAAACGGCTTATGAAAGACGTCCGCGACGCCGGCGTTGAGCCGGGCGCGCTGTGCTTCTGGTGGCTGGGGCAGATGGGCTTCATCGTCAAGACCCGGACCGCCGTGCTTGCCATTGATCTGTACGTATCGCCCGGCGCGCGCAGATTGGTTCCCCCGCTGCTGAAGCCTGGCGAGCTGTGCGGGGTGGACTATGTGCTGGGCACGCACGACCACGACGATCACATAGACTGCGGCGCGTGGCCGGGCTTCGCCGCCGCGTCCTCCGGCGCCAAATTCGTCGTCCCCGCCATGTTCCGCGACAAGCTGCCAAAGCGGCTCGGCATCCCCGGCGAGCGCTTCGTGGCGCTGGACGAGGGGATCGCCTATAGGGACGAGGCGCGCGGCATAGCTTTTTCGGCGATTGCCTCGGCGCACGAGTTTTTGGACCGGGATCCCGGCAGCGGCTTCCACCCCAGCCTTGGCTACCTGATAGAAACCGACGGGCTGCGCGTCTATCACGCCGGCGACTCGCTGAAGTACGACGGGCTGGAGAAAAAGCTGTCGGACGCCGGGCCGATCGACCTGCTCATCGCGCCCATAAACGGCAGGGACGGCGCAAAGTACCGCGCGGGCATCATAGGCAACATGGGCTTCTGCGAGGCCGTGGATCTTGCGGGCGCCGTGAAGCCGCGCCTGGCGGTTCCGGGGCACTACGACATGTTCGCGGCAAACAGCGAGGATCCCATAAAATTCGTCAGCTTTATGGAAGCCAAATTTCCAGATCAGGAGTTTTGGATTGGCGGCCACGGCGTAAAAGTGGCCTTGCCGGCCAGATAAGGCCGCGCATAATGCAATGAGCGCAAGAGTTATGGGAGGACAGCAATGCTTATGCCGCTTGCCGAATATGCGAAAACAACTGTCATTTCTCTTTTCTCAGGCTGCGGGGGGATGGATCTGGGCTTTGTCGGAGGATTTGATTTCCTGGGCTCGCACTATCCCAAAACCGGCTTTGAAATAATCTGGGCCAACGAGATTAGCCCTGCCGCCTGCAAGACATACAGGCAGAACCTTGGCGACCATATTATTGCCGCAGACGTCAATGACGCGATTGGCCGGTTGCCGGAAACGGCGGATGTCATAATAGGCGGCTTTCCCTGCCAAGACATTTCCATCAACGGCAAAATGCTTGGCATTAAAGGCAAGAGAAGCAGCCTCTACACTTACATCGTGAAAGCCGTGGAAAAGGCCAGGCCGAAAGCCTTTGTCGCGGAAAATGTGGGCGGCCTGCTGCTCAGGCAAAACGAGTATTCGCTAAATAAAATTCTCGAGGACTTCAACTCTCTCGGATACGATATAAGCGAGCCGAAACTATATAGCGCCGCCGACTACGGAGTCCCTCAAACGCGCGCCAGAATTTTTATTGTCGGGACGCAGAAGGGCCTGCCCAAATTTGCGCCGCCGGCGCCCACGCGCACGAAACCCGTGACGGCAAAAGAGGCGATTGGCGATTTGGAGGAGCGCGGGCGCGACGAGGCGTTTGCGCATATCTGGAGCCTTGCCAATGTTAGCGGCGAGCAGGGGAACAGGCGGCTGTTGGCCGATCGCCCGGGATATACGATCCGCGCCGAATGCCACGGCAACATTCAGTTTCACTACTCGTTGCCGCGCAGAATTTCCATGCGCGAGGCCGCGCGGATACAGTCATTCCCCGACACGTTCGCGTTCCCGTGCAAACTGCGGGAAACGGAGCGGCAAATTGGGAACGCCGTCCCGCCCGTGTTGGCTTGGCACATTGCCGAAGCGGTCAGAAAACTATTATGCGAGGGGAAATAACAGACATTCCGCTCATTTCGCACATTTCGCATGAGGCACATTCCGCACATTTTGCGCGAGACATATTCCGTGCGCAATCGAGGCGCATTCCGTGCGTTCCGTGCGTTCCGCGCGTTCGGGCGTTCGGGCGGTTTTGGAATTGGGGCTTGTGGCGGGCGGCGGCTAAATGCTATACTAATGCTATGCTGAGGTAGCTATGGCTAACAGCGCCTCGGCGACGCGCCAGCCCGCATGGCGCGGGGGGCGGCATTATCGCGCTGTTGCATTGGCGGCATTGCCGAGGGCGGAACTGTTGCGCTGCGGCAGCGCGGCATTGAGGTGGCGCGGCGACATGGCCCTGCTACGATACGATGTCGCGGCGCAACCGGCGGCGACGCGATGGCATAGCATTGCGGCATTGCGGCATTGCGGAATTGCGGCGCACGACACGCGGGGAGCCAGGCGGAGCGCTGGGCGCTGGGCGTGGGATATGGGGCGTGGGGCGCGGGGCGCGGGGCGTGGGATATGGGGCGCAGTGCGCGGGGAGGCATGCGTATTTTGAAGGCGGGAAAAGCGGGCGGCTTGAACACGCTTATAGGGCATTTCGAGGAGCTGCGGAAAAGGTGCCTCATCGCGGTGGCGGCTTTCGTCGCGGCCAGCGGCATAAGCCTGCTGTTCGCCGAGCGGCTTTTCGACTTCCTGCTGGGCTTCGCGCCGCAGTATTCGTTCATATACGACACGCCGTCGCAGATCGTCGTCCAATACTTCAACATCGGCCTCGTGAGCGGGCTCGTGCTCGCGTCGCCCGTGATCGTCTTCGAGCTGTGGGTGTTTTTGGCGCCGGCGCTGAAAAAGCGGGAAAAGGCCATGATCGCCGGCCTGCTCTCGGCGGGGGTCCTGCTGTTTCTGGCGGGCGCGTATTTTGCCTGCCGCGCGATCATCCCATTCATGCTGGACTTTTTTTTGAGCGCGAACGTCAGCGCGCGGATCAGCCCCACGATAACGGTGGAGAACTACATACACTTCCTGCTCACGATGCTGCTGATTTTTGGCATAGTGTTTGAAATGCCGGCCATGCTGGCCGGCTTCAGCCTGCTCCGCCTCGTAAAGGCCGCGTGGCTCGTCAGGAGCCAAAAATTCGCCGTCGTCGCGATCCTGCTGCTGGCCGCGATAATCACGCCGCCAGACGTCGTTTCGCAGATCATCGTGGCAATACCGCTGCTCGCCCTCTTTGAGATCAGCGTCGGCGTATGCTGGCTGATCGAGCGTTCGCGCGGGGATGCGGGGCGCGACCGCTCGCCTGGGCGAGAGGGAGAGGCGACGCGAGAGGGGGAGGCGGCGCAACAGGGAGATGCCGAGCGGCAGGGAACGGCGGCACGGCAGGGAGAGGCCGAGCGGCAGGGAACGGCGGCGCAAGACGGGGTGGCTGGACAGCAGAGGGCGCCGGGCAACAGGGGGA
>JAISFK010000342.1 GCA_031263625.1 Clostridiales bacterium | reverse complement strand
CGACGTTCAGGTTGCCCATGACCGTCACCCACGCGCAGCCCGCCGGCGCCTTGCTCATCGCGACGCTGAGCAGATCGCAGCAGTATACGGCCGACACGCCGCGCCCAAGGGCGTCCGCGCCGGGGCTGTTGAGTAGCGTGAAGCCTGTTTTGTCGCAAAGTTCGCCTATGCCAATCAAATCGCATCCTCCTTCGCCATCCGCAAGCGCTCAAGCCCGCCGCCTGTTGCTCGCCATCCGCCAGCGTTCAAGCCTGCCGCCCGGCACCCGCCAGTTGCCCATCAGTAGCCCGCCTGGCGCCCGCGACCCGCCTATTCGGGCATGCGGAACGGCGGCGGTATGTATCCTTCCAGCTTGTTCATGTCCGACACGAGGTTCTGCACGTAGTCGCGCAGCTTGAATATGCAGTCCGACTCCTTCGCCGCGCCGCGCACGACGTCCTCCGCGAGCGCCTCGCACGTCGGCGCGCCGCACGAGCCGCAGTCCAGCCCCGGCAGGGAGTCCACAATCTCCTTCAGGCGCTGCATTTTGCCCAGCGCCTCCGCGTAGTCGTCGGCCAGCTTCATGACGGAATCCGACTTCACGGGCTTGCCCCACAGGAGCGTCTCGCGCTGCTCGGCGGTGAAGTGGTTCAGCGATATGGGCATGAACTTTCTGAGCTTCTTTATGCGCGTGTGGGCGACGTAGGGGTTCTCCACGGTCAGCACCCCGCCGACGCAGCCGGCCGTGCAGGCGTTCAGCTCTATGAAGTCCAGCTCGCCCAGCCGCTCGTCCTCCAGCTCCTCAAGCACCTTTATCACGTTTTCTATGCCGTCGGCGGCCAGGTTGTTCTCGCTGAGCAGCGCCGCCGTCTCCCCGCCGCTGCCGCACCAGCTGACGCCCATCCTGCCCGCGCTCAGGATTTCCGGGATGTCCTCCTCGTCGAGCTGGGCGATGTCCTTCATCTTGCCCAGCAGGTGCGGGTATATGTCCTTTATGGCGAACACGGCGTCCACCTCGCTTTTCTCGAGGCTCACGGGGTTCCTGATGGCGGTGACTTTCGCGGCGCACGGCGAGATGAAGACGATGCCGATGTCCCGCCTCGCAAGATCGGGGTGCGCCGCCTGAGCGCCGGCGAGCGCCAGCTTCGCGGCCACCTCGATCGGCGCGTTGAGCGGCAGCAGGTGCGCCAGCAGCTCGGGAAAGCGGACGCGGATGAGCCTGACGACGGCCGGGCAGGCGGAGCTGATCAGCGGGCGGGGCAGCGTCCGGTCCTCCTCCATGAGCGAGCGCGTGTAGTCGGACACGATTTCGGCCGCCTTCGCGACTTCGTACACGTCGTCGAACCCGAAGGACTTCAGGGCGTTCAGCACGATGTCTATGTTGTCGAGATGGCTGAACTGGCCGTACAGCGCGGGCGCGGGCAGCGCGACCGTGTACTTGTACCTCGCGAGGGCGCCCAGGGCGTCGTAGATGGGCAGCTTGGCCCGGTTCTGGCAGACGCGGATGCACTCGCCGCAGTCTATGCAGCGCTCGTTGATGATGGACGCCTTGCCGTTGCGGACCCTGATCGCCTGGGTGGGGCACCGCTTTATGCAGTTTATGCAGCCCTTGCACTTTTCGCTGTCCAGCGTGACCGAGTGGAAGAGGGACTGCGCCTTCTCGCCGCCTGCGCCATTTGCGCCGCCTCCGGTACTTCCGGCGCTTGCGGCGCTTTCGGCGCCTATAGCGCCGCTGTTTCCGGTGCTTGCGCCATTTGCGCCGTTTCCGCTGTTTCCGCTATTCTCGCTATTTTCATTGTTCCACATGCCGCAACCATTCCTCGCAAATCATTCCATGCAATCATTCTATGCGATTGTTCCCCGCAACCATCCATTTATCGCAAATATTCCCCGCGACTGTTATGCGCAATCGCTCCATGCAATTATTCCCTGCGGCTGTCCCCCGCAACCATCCATTTATCGAAATTATTCCCCGCGATTGCTTTTCGCGGCTATTCCTCGCCGATGGATATTTTCATGTGCACTGTCGTGCCGACGCCCGGCGTAGATTCCAGCTTCATGTAGTCGGAGTGCTTCCGCATGTTCGGCAGGCCCATCCCGGCGCCGAAGCCCATGGAGCGGACGTTCTCGGACGCCGTCGAGTAGCCCTCCTTCATCGCGAGATCGATTTCGGATATCCCAGGGCCCGTGTCGCGGAGGACGAGCGATATGCAGGCCGAGTCGATCTCGACGTCGATGGTCCCGCCGTTCGCGTGGATGACCATGTTGATCTCGCCCTCGTACATGGCGATCGCCACCTTGCGTATGATGGACGAGGAAAGGCCAAGCTGGCGCAGCACCTGCTTGAGCTGGGCCGACGCCTCGCCGGCGCGGGTGTAGTCGTCGCCCGATATGTCGTAGTGCAGCCTAAGATTTTTTTGCATGGCTCTTGCCGCCTCCGCGCAGCCCGCGCTCGTAGAGCAGGCCGCACGCCGCGAACATGGAGTGCTGCGTCTGCAGCACCGCGACGGAGCGGTCCTTTGCGAGCTCAATCATGCCGCTGTCCGCGATCTTGCCCCTGACGAGCACGATGCATATGATGTCCATCATTTCGGCCGTCCTGACCGCCTGCGCGTTTGTCAGGCCCGTCACGAGGACCGACTGGTCTTTCACGAAGGCCAGGACGTCGCTCATCAGATCGCTCCCGCACGCCGAATGGACATCCCTGGCCAGAAGCTCCTCCCCGCTGAGCACCTTGGCGTCCAGTATGTCTACGATCTCCGCAATAGTCATTTGATAAAGAGCCTCCCTGAAAAATTATGTATACTGACGAGCATTTGAATTTCCCATTAACGCGAGTCAGCAATACTCGTTTCCTCTGTCCGACCGCAAATTGCGGTCGGAATTTCCAATCGAACACGAGTATATATGCGTAAAAGCGCCAGCAGTGGTCGCCTCAGTAGCGGTTGTTCCGGATCGGCCGCTTCAATAGCGGTTGTCACAATAATGGTTGTCCCAGCAACGGCTGTCTCAGTAGCGGTTGTCGAAGATGCGCGTGGATTTTTTCTCGCTGCGCGGCAGCTCGCCCATGCCCACCGCCTTTGCGCGAGGCGTGAGGCCGATCTTCTCCTTGAACGAGCCCTCGACCGTCTTTTCCAGCCGCCCGCGCTCGGCCTCGCCGCCCGCCGCCGTTTCAAAGAACAGCGTGAGGATGTCCTTGCCGTTGAGGTGGTCTATCATTATCTGGTACTCGCTGCTGACGCCGTCCACCCCCGCCAGCATCTCGTCCACGCGGCTGGGGTATATGATGGCGCCCCTGACCTTTATCATGTCGTCGGACCGGCCGATCAGCGTGTCTATGCGGGGATAGCCGCGCCCGCACGGGCACTCGCCGGGCAGCTCGCGCGTCAGGTCGTGCGTGCGGTAGCGCACGAGCGGCGCGCCCTCCTTCTGCAGCGTCGTGATGACGAGCTCGCCGCTCTCGCCCTCGCCGACGCGCTCGCCGGTCTGCGGGTTCACGATCTCGCAGTGCACGTAGTCCGTCCACATGTGCATGCCGCACTCGCGCTCGCAGCTTATGCCTATGCCCGGCCCGTATATCTCCGTCAGGCCGTATATGTCGTACAGCTCGACGCCCAGCTCGCCGGCTATGCGCCTGCGCATTTTCTCGCCCCACCGCTCCGAGCCTATGAGGGCCTTGCGCAAAGCGATCTTGTCGCGCAGGCCGCGCCGCTGTATCTCCTCGGCCAGCAGCAGCGCGTAGGACGACGTCGCGGTCAGCACCGTGGAGTGCAGGTCCATCATCATTTTTATCTGCTTGTCCGTGTTGCCCGGCCCCATGGGGATCGCCATGGCGCCCAGCAGCTCCGCGCCCAGCTGGAAGCCGATGCCCGCCGTCCACAGGCCGTATCCGGGCGTGATGTGGACGCGGTCCTCGCGCGTCACGCCGGCCGTTTCGTAGCAGCGCCTGAACATCAGCGCCCAGTCGTCCACGTCCTTTTGCGTGTACGGGATTATGACCGGCGCGCCGGTGGTCCCGGAGGACGAGTGTATGCGCACGATGTCGGCCTCCGGCACGGCGCGCAGGCCGAGCGGGTACGCGTCGCGCAGGTCGTCCTTCTCGGTGAAGGGCAGCCGGATGAAATCGCTTTCCGTCCTGATGTCGCCCGGCTCGACGCCGGCGAAGCGCTTGCCGTAGAACTCGCTTTTTTTGGCGCGCGCGATGCTGCGCCTGATCGCCTCCAGTGTTTCCGCCCGCATCTCCATTCCCGTGACCGTCCCCTTTTATGATTTGGCGCCGGCTGGCTCCGGCGCTGCCGTATGCGCGCACGGCTGCGGGCGGCGCCGGCCCTGTGGCGCTGGCTCGCAGCGCATGCCGCCTGCCTGCCTGCGGGCGGCGCCGGCCCGCAACGCTTGCCATATGGCGCTTGACCGCAACGCCGGCCAATAGCGCTTGCCCTGTGGCGGTTGCCCGCAGCCGCCGGCCGAATCCCGAAGCCTGCGCACTGCACCCCGCGCTCAGCGCCGCCCCATGCCGCGCCCCGCGCTCAGCGTTGGCCTGTAGCGCCGGCCTGCTCTGACGCTGGCCCTGTGGCGCTGGCTCGCAGCGCATGCCGCCCCCCGAAACCCGCGCTCAGCGCCGCCACATGCCACGTCTCGCGCTCAGCGCTGACCTGTAGCGCCGGCTTGCTCTGACGCTGGCCCTGTGGCGCTGGCTCGTAGCGCATGCCGCACCTCGAAGCCCGCGCTCAGCGCCGCCCCATGCCACGTCTCGCGCTCAGCGCTGACTGTAGCGCCGGCTTGCTCTGACGCTGGCCCTGTGGCGCTGGCTCGTAGTAGCGCATGCCGCCCCTCGAAGCCAGCGCTCAGCGCCGCCCCATGCCGCGCCCCGCGCTCAGCGCCATTCCATGCCGAGCCGCAGGGCGCCGATGTTCATTTCGGCGTATTTTTCAGGCACCCTTTGCCTGATGGCGGCCTCCATGTCGCCGGCCGAAAACGGGAAGGCGCCCATGCTGAGGGCCATCCCAATCAGCGCCACGTTGAGGCAGCGCGGCCCGATTTGGCGAATGAGCGCATCGCCGTCCGCCAGGCGCAGCGGCTTTATGTTTTTCTTTAGCCAGCTTATGCATGCGTCGGCCGAATAGGCGGGCGCGCCCGCGCTCGTGTCGCCCGCGCCGCCTGCATTGCCCGCATTGCCTGCGCCGCCCGCTACGCTTGTGGCGCCCGCTGCGCCCGCGCCGCCCGCGCCTGTTGCGGCCCCGGTGCCCGCCGCGCCGGCTGAGCCCGCATCGCCTGCCGCGCTCGCCCCGCCAGCCCTTCCCGCCCCGCTTGGGACGCCGGAGGGCTGCACGGGCCGGTCGCAGACCACGGCCACGCCGCCGGGCGCGAGGAAGCGCGCCGCGCTGACGGCCTCGCCCGGCTCGAACGCGATGAGCGCGTCGGCCTCGCCCGGCGGTATCAGAGGCGAGAATATAACGCCCCCCATGCGCACGTGGCTGACCACGCCGCTGCCGCGCTGGGCCATCCCTATTGTTTCGCTGCCGCGCACGGAGAGGCCGGCGGCCATCGCCGCAGTGCCTATGAGCCGCGCCGCGAGGATGGTGCCCTGCCCGCCTATGCCGGCGATCAGGCAGTTTGTCATGCCGGTTCCCGCTCCCTTCATGCCGCCGGCCCCGCTATCGCGCCGAACTTGCACAGGTTCGCGCACAGCCCGCAGCCGGTGCATAGCAGGGCGTCTATGGCGGGCTTTTTCCCCAGCGCCGATATCGCCGGGCAGCCCAGCCGGCGCGCGCACGCGCCGCAGCCCGTACATGCGCCGCCGTCTATTTTGAGCGGCTTCCCCTTTCGGGCGAGCGATATGCACGGCCCCTCGAAAATGATGGCGCGGACGCCCTTTTCGTCGGCGGCGCGCCTCACGGCGGCGACCGCCGCCCCGAAATCGAACGCGCTCACGCGCTGCAGGCTATCCACGCCTATCGCGGACAGGATGCCGTATATGCTGATCTTGGGCGCGGCCTCGCCCATGAGCGTTTTTTCCATGCCGGGGTTGGGTTGCCCGCCTGTCATGGCGGTCGTGGCGTTGTCGAGGATCGCGGCGATGATGTCCGCCTTGTTATAGACCGCGTTGACCATGCCCGGAATACCGGTGTGAAAAAACGTCGAGTCGCCGATAAACGCGAAATTCAGCGCGTCCGGCGCGATCCGGTGGATGCCCTGCGCCTGCGCGATGCCGGCGCCCATGCACAGGCATGTGTCCACCATGTCGAGGGGCATGGCGTTGCCAAGCGTGTAGCAGCCGATGTCGCCCGAGAACACGGCCTTGCGCCCTCGGATGGCCTCCTTGACGGCGAAGAACGACGCGCGGTGCGGGCAGCCGGCGCACAGCACGGGCGGCCTGACCGCAAGCGCGGGCAAGTCGCCGCCCGCATAGCTTGCGACGCTCCCTCCCGCTCCAGCCGATTGCGGGCCAGCCGATCGTGGTCTAGCGCCCTCCGAATCGGCCGGTTTCTGGCCGGCTTGTTCCGGGCCGGCCGACTGCGGCCTAGCGGCCCCTCTGCCGGTCGATTCCGAGCCAGTGCCCTCTCTCGCTCCCGCCGATTGCGGCCTAACGACCCCTGAGCCGCCCGATTCCGAATTGGCCGATTCCGGGCCGGCGGCGCTTGAGCCAGCCAACTCCGGGTCGGCGCCCCCTCCCGCTCCCGCCGATTGCGGGCCAGCCGATCGCGATTCGACACTCCCTGAGCCTGCCGATTGTAGCCCGGCGCCCTCCGGCTCGGCCGGTTTCTGGCCGGCTTGTTCCCGGCCGTCCGTCGCCGCGCCCGGCGCGAGGAACTCCAGAATGGCGCTTTTAACCGCAGCAGGACTGTTTTCGCCCGCGCGCGGCATGTGGCCCGTCAGCTTGCCATTCACAGACGCGCCAAGGCGGTGCCGCCCGCAAAGGTAGACCAGCTCGCGCTCGATGACGGGATCAAGCTCCTCGATGACGAGCGCTTCGTCCAAATCGCGCAGGAAATCCACGCACATGGGCTCTGGCAGGGGGACGGTGCCGATTTTGAGCAGCCTGCACCCAAGACTGGCGCACATGGCGTCGATCGCGCCGGCCTCGCTGGTTGCGGCGACTTCGGAGGTTGCGGCGACATCGGAGGCTACGCTGACCTCACTGGTTGCGGTGACCTCGGCGACTACGACGGCCTCGCCAGTTGCGGCGGCCTCGCCAGCCGCTCTGGCCATGCTGTCCGCGCCAGAACCGTTGCCAGTAGCAGCCCCGCAGCTCGCTCCGGCCATGTCGCCCAAGCCGTCAACCCCGCCTGTCTCAGCCATCGCCCCTGCGCCGCCCGCCCCGCCCGCTCCAGCCATCGCCCCGGCCATGCCGGACAGCGCCTCGCACACATACTGCCAGCTGACGCCGTTCGCCGCAATGCCCTTTGCCCCGGCGCCGACAAGCCTGTTTCCGCCGTATTCTGAAAAAGACTGCCCCAGCTCCGACAGGGCGCTTTCGATCTTTATATGGTTGGCGTGGGCGAGCTTCGGAAAAATGACCCATCTGCCGCCGCTCTTTTCAAAGCCGCGCGCCCCGCCGGCGCTTTTGGCCCGCGCGTCGAGCGCATCGGGCGCGTTGACTGAGGCGTAGCTGTGGCAGACCCTTGTGGTGGGCCTGAACAGCACGGGCCTGCCCAGCCGCTCCGAGCAGGCGAAAGCGTCGGCCATCATCAGATACGCTTCCTCGGGCGTGGACGGGTCGAACAGCGCGAGCTTCGCGAACTGCGCGAAATGCCTCGTGTCCTGCTCCGTCTGCGATGAAATCGGGCCGGGGTCGTCCGCGACGACGATAACCATCCCGCCCTTCACGCCGACGTAGTTGAGGCTCATGACGGGATCGGACGCCACGTTCAGGCCCACCTGCTTCATTGTGGCCAAAACCCGCGCCCCGCTCATCGCCGCGCCCGCGGCCACCTCGACGGCCGTTTTCTCGTTGACGGACCACTCCACGTAAAGGCCGTCCGGCCTGGCCCGCGCGATCGCCTCCAGTATCTCGGACGACGGCGTTCCGGGATAGCCGGCGGCAAGCTCTATATTCGCGCGCATGGCGCCCAGCGCGATGGCCTCGTTGCCCATCAGTAATTGTCTGCCCACGACACCCACCCAAAAAATCAGCAATTTGCAAAGGCATGGCGAGCCGCCGCGCGGAACGCGCCATGTCTGGCAATAAGTATACCATCAATCGGCCAAAATGCAAATATGCCGGATTTATGCGGATGGAGCCTCAAAGCCCCCTCAAAGAGCGTAAAAACCGCTACTGCGGGCTTTTAGGCGGCCTGCGGCAGCGGTTTTTGCCTTCCGGGCTTTTTGCCGGCAATAAATGGGGTGGATAATGAGATTCGAACTCACGACCTCCAGAGCCACAATCTGGCGCTCTAACCAACTGAACTATATCCACCGTACTTGAAGATACTACCACATGGGGGCTTGGCGTGTCAAGAATTTTGGATTGATTGGATTGATCGCAAAATATCGCAAAATATTGCAAAAAATATCCGCAAAATGCTTGATTTCGCGTTGCGCTTTTGATATGCTTTCGGCAGAAGCACCAAATAGAAAACGGATATAAATCCGTAAAAAAAAGGAGAGAACACTATGAAAAAGCCAGTCGTCGCTATTTTTAGCGTCGCCGCCGCCGCCTGCCTGCTTGCCGGTTGCGGTGCGTCAGGGAGCGGGCGGAGAAATTTCGATCGAGGGCACGCGGGCACGCCCGAAACCGTGGCCGCGACCGCGCCAGCGGCCGCGGCGGAGCGCGGGGGCGATTCCGCAGCCGGCTACGCGCCAGCGCCCGCGGATGCGCGCGCCAAGAGGTATTCCAGCCCGGAGCAGTTCGGCGCCAGTGGTTTCGGCGCGGAGGAGTTAAACACGGAGGAGTACAACCGCATATCGGAGCAGGGGTTTGTCTCGCCGCTTGCCGAGCCGCTCTCCACGTTCTCGACCAGCGTGGACACGGCGTCCTACAGCCTTGTCAGGTCGAAGTTGCGCAACGGCGGGAGCGTGTCGCCGGACATGGTGCGCCTCGAGGAGTTTGTCAATTACTTTGAGTACGA
>JAISFK010000331.1 GCA_031263625.1 Clostridiales bacterium | reverse complement strand
ACCCGCCGCAGTTCATGGGCGGGATAGCCGGCACGGTGGACGCGCCGCCGCCCGACGGGGCGCCGACCTTTACCGTGGAGCCGGATCGCGACCGCTGGGACTTCTTCGCGTTTGAGCTGGACATTTCGCCCGGCGGCGCCCCAGCCCCGGAGGGAGCCGCTTTCTACGTAGCTCCCGACGGCGATGATTCCGCGCCCGGCACGGAAGCCGCCCCGCTGGCGAGCCTTGCGGGGGCGCAGCACAAGATACGCGAGCTCAAGGAGGCGGAAGGGCTTCCAGAGGGCGGGGTCGCCGTCTATTTTCGAGGCGGCCGCTATCCCATGTCATACACAGTCACGTTTGACGAGGAAGACTCGGGAACGGAGCGCTCGCCTATCGTCTACGCCGCCTATCCCGGCGAGGCGCCCGTTATTACAGGCGGGGTCTATATCGAGGGTTCGTCCCTGAAAGCGGCGTCTGGCGAGCTTGCCGAGCGAATCCCGGCCGGGGCGCGCGGCGGCGTGTACATGGTGAACCTCTATGAAAACGGCTTTACGAGCGAAGACCTGTATTACGAGGATGTAGAAGGCAACTGGACGACATTTGCCGTCTACGCGGGCGACAGCGCCATGCATCCGGCGCGATATCCCAACAAAGTGCCGGGACTGTACGCAGAAAACCCCTACGACAACTATATATATGTCGAAGACGGCGGCGAATGGATCGACGGACGCTATGTTGCTCATACCGAGCATCCGGTGTTCCGGATTCCGCAGGAATTAGCCGACCGGGTAGCCGGGTGGCGCGATTACGACGAGGTGATGCTCAGCGGGATGCTGAGCATCACATGGTATCATGAGAAGACGTATATGCGCGGCTTCGATCCGGACGCGCGAACCATTACCCTCAATCGAAACATGTGCGACAGCGTGGACAGGGATCCGAATTTCGGCAAATATTTCTTCGAGAACGTTTTGGAGGAGCTGGACGCGCCCGGAGAGTACTATGTGGACAGGCAGTCCGGCATGCTGTATCTCTGCCCGCCCGAAGGCGCGAACATGGACGACATCGAGATCAAGATTCCCAAACTGCCATGGTCTTTGGTGGAAACGCGCGGCACATCATGGCTGACGTTTCAATCGCTGAAATTTGAACTGTGCAGGCACATCGGTTTCAGCATAGAAGGCGGCAGCCATGTCACGGTTGACGGCTGCGCTGTTGAAGGCGTCAGCGGCTATGGCGGCATCACAGTCGGGATATCCACCTATAACGGCTGGCCGCTGGCGGAATACTACGCCGAGCACGGCGAATTTCCGCAAGACGAGCTCAGCGTGGAGGAAAACGGCTCATATCACGCCGTCACGAACTGCACGATACGCAACACCGGCAGCATGGGGGCAAGGCTGTACGCCGGCCGGGTTTCCACCCGCGAAAGCGGGCATCTGCTGTTCGAGAACAACAGCGTGCTGCATACAGGGCTTCTTGACAACTCGGGCGGCGTGGACGCGAACGGGGTCGGCATCAGGGTGCTGCGAAACACCGTCAAGCACGCGCCGGGGTGCGGCATGGGGCTCAACGGGCCGGACGGGGAGGTCGCCTATAATTTGATATGCGACGTGCTCGCCGATCCGGGGCTGAATGATTACGCGGCTCTCGGCCTGCACAGCGGAGGGATCGCCTGGGGGCTTAGCGTCCATGACAACATAATCCGCGACCTCCAGCAGACCCCCGCGCGGCAATGGGAGACATTTTTCCCCGAACCGACGCCGGGGCGCCTCGCCATCTATGTGGACGGGTACGCGCCCGGCGCGGAGATCACGCGCAATGTTGTATACAATGTGCCTCTCGGCATGTGGATGCCCGAGAACCAGACCTTCCCGTCCACATACGCCAACAATATTTTCATCGACGCGATGCTCCCCGTCATGGCGTTCGGGCTGGCGGATCTGGAATGGTACAATCACATTACGATTGAAGACCTATTGACCGGGGAGACGTCGTGGAAATCCGAGGCCATCTACAACTCAGGCATCTACAAGACAGCGTGGAAGAATGTATACCCGGAATTCTACGGGCTGTTTGACTATCTGCTGAACGAAAAGGAAGATCTAACGCAGGCGATGAGCCCCGTATACGACAACCTGTGCGTAAACATCCGCATCCCGCATGTGGACGTGGACCCCAAAAGCCCGTGGGGGCCGATGCCGCCGGAAGAAGGGATAACGCCCGACCCGATCTACGGGCGCTATGAAAACAACCGGTATCTTGACTACGACCCCGGTTTCGCGGACTACGCGAACGGCGACGTCCAGCTTTCAAAAGAGGCCGCCGAGCTGCTTGGCGTTGAATGGATTGACTTGAGCAAGATCGGCTGCTCGCAGGGCCTGTGAGCCAAAAGCAGGCATGAACGCGAATAGGACATGAGAGAGAGGAAAGGAAAGGGATGAAAGGGATGAGAAGAATGAAAGGGATGAAAAGAATGAAAGGAATGAAAAGAGCGGTTCAAT
Source organism: Clostridiales bacterium (assembly GCA_031263625.1). Classification (GTDB taxonomy): domain Bacteria; phylum Bacillota; class Clostridia; order WRLR01; family WRLR01; genus JAISFK01. Next base: position 6,528 of record JAISFK010000331.1, on the reverse strand, counting down.
GCCTTTTTGCGGCGGCGATGCTTGTCAGCGCCTTTGCGGCGGCCGGCGCGGCGGCGCCCCCCGACGCGGCGTGGACAGGCAGCGAATGGGACACGAACAGCGTGTACGCGGTGAACCGCGAGGATCCGCACGCGACTTTTTTCCCATACGCGAACGAGGCGGACGCGAAGGAATTCCACAACCTCTATCCGGAGGAATCCGCGTACTACCAGACGCTCAACGGCACGTGGAAGTTTTTGCACGCCGCAAACCCTGCGAGCCGCCCGTCGGACGTCGGCGAGGACAGCTTTGCCGCCTTGGGGTTTGACGCCGGCGGCTGGGATGACATCGCGGTGCCGGGCAACTGGCAGGTGAACTGGAATGCGGACGGTACGCTCAAGTACGACGAGCCGATGTACGTGAACAGCACTGTCCCCTGGGCCAAAACCGGCATGAACAACGGCACGGTCGCCTATCCGTCCGCGCCCAAGAACTTCAACCCCGTCGGCACGTACCGCCGGACGTTCGAGATCGACCCGTCCTGGGGCGACCGCGCCGTCTTCCTCAATCTGGACGGCGTCGAGTCCGACTGCTACATCTGGATAAACGGGCACAGGGTCGGATACGGCGAAGACAGCTACACGGGCAAGGTGTTTGACGTCTCCCCGTATATCGACTACGCCGGGCAGAACGCCATAGCCGTTCAGGTGTTCCGCTGGAGCGCCGGCAGCTGGTACGAAAACCAGGACATGATGCGCCTTTCCGGCATATTCCGCGACATCTATCTCACGGCGAAGCCCAAAATAGCCCTCTATGACTTTGAGGCGATACCCCGGCCCGCGGAGCCCGATCAGTACGACGGCGACTGGAACCTCGGCATCAAGGCGCTCCTGCGTGACATGGGCGCCGGCGCGGCCATGAAAGCGGGCGCGAGGCTCAGCGCGACGCTGTATGACGCCGCGGACGCTGTCGTGGGCGCGGCCTCGTTCGGCGAGCCGGCGTATGAGGCGAAGACAAACCTGCTGGGCAACGGCTACGTCGGCGCCGACGTGAGCGGCGCGATTGCGGTCGCCTCGCCCAAGCTGTGGTCCGCCGAGCACCCCAACCTCTACAAGCTGGTCATGACGCTCAAGGACGGCGACACGATTCTTGAAACCACATGCATCCGCGTCGGCTTCAGGGAAGTGAAGTCCGTGAACATGGACGGCGCCGCGGACGAGAAGCGCCAGAGCGCCCGCGTGCTCATAAACGGCTCAAGGCTGCTGTTCTACGGCGTGGACATGCACGAGTCCAACCCTGAGACGGGCAAGGTCGTTGACATCGACTTTATCCGCCGCGACTACGAGCTCATGAAGACGCACAACGTGAACGCCGTCCGCATGTCCCACTACCCGCACCACAGGCTCTATTACGAGCTGGCGAACGAGTACGGGCTGTACATCATGGACGAGGCCAACTATGAAACCCACGGGCTGACGACGCCGCCGGCCGCCTCGCAGGCCGTGTGGCTGCCTGGGCTGATCGACCGCCAGAACAACATGGTCGCGCAGGGCATCAACTACCCGTCGATCGTCTGCTGGTCCCTCGGCAACGAGGCCGGCGGCACGCTGGGAACGGGCAACGCCGGGAATCTGGCAATGCTGGGCCACATCCAGGCAAAAGACCCGTCGCGCCTCACGCACGCGCAGTTCTCGGACGGCATGGCGGGCCTGGATCTGCACAGCGGCTTTTACGGGCCGTCCACGAGCACCACGCTGAGCCAGTCCGGCGGCTGGTGGCAAAACGTCCAGAACTCGCAGAAGCCTTCCATAATGGCCGAGTACGCCCACGCCATGGGCAACTCGAACGGCAACATGGCCGAGTTTATCGAGATTTTCGACAAGCTGCCGAGGGCACAGGGCGCGTTTATATGGGAATGGTCGGATCACGGCCTGTGGACGCCCGTGCCGGGCAGCCCGGACGAGAAATTCCTCGGCTTTGACGGGGACTGGGGCGCCGTGCGCGACCAGCGCAACTTCTGCATGGACGGAATGGTCACTGCGGACCGAGTGCCCTACCCGCAGATGGCCGAGGTCAAGCACGCCTACAGGGGGCTGACGGCGGAGCTCAAAGACAGCGGCACGTACACCGTCAGCAACAAGTACCTGTTCGCGAACGCGAGCGAGTACGACATGTCGTGGGAGCTTGTCAAAAACGGCGCCGTGGCGCAGTCGGGCAAGGGCGTTTTGGACGTGGCGCCCGCGCCTGCGGGCGTCGTGCCGGTCGCGATCGTCTCGCCGGCCCCGCCCCATGTCACCGCTCCCAACTACGAGGGGGCAACCATGACGTCGGCGGATTTCCCCGTGCCGTTTGACGTCCCTTCGGACGCCGCCGCGGGCGACGAGTACTTCTTTAACGTGTACTTCGCGCTGAGGGAAGACACCGTGTGGGCCGACGCCGGCTTCGTGGTTTCGCAGAGCCAGATGCCCGTTAGCTTCGGCCAGCCCGCGGGCAAGAAGGCCCCGTTTGCGGAAGGCGCCGTCAGCGTCGCGGAGGACGACGACAGCGTGAGCGTTTCCGGCGCGGACTTCAGCGTGGCGGTCAGCAAGCTGAGCGGCGCCATCACGGCTTACAAGTTCAAGGGCAGGGATCTCCTCGCATCCGGCCCCGTGCCCAACTTCTGGCGCGCGCCCACCGACAACGAGTATCCCATGAACAGCGGCGGCGCGCTCGCCGCCAGCTTCACCGCGTACAGGGAGGCCGCCGAGAACCGGACCACGGCGGCGGTCGAGGTTGACGGCTCGGACAGTTTTGTCACCGTCAAGGTCACGGGGGAATTTCCGTCCAAGGGCGCGTACACCGCGACGTACACGGTGTATCCCAACGGCGAGGTGAACGTCGCGTATGACTACGCGCTCAACGGCCCTCCGGCGCCGCCCGCGAACGAGACGGACGCCAACGCGCGGACAAGGACCCGCATGTACTACATGCAGGAAATCGGCAGCATGATGACCGTCAAGTCCGACTTCAAAAACTTGACGTGGTTCGGGCGCGGCCCCGGCGAATCGTACACCGACCGCAAGTGGGGCAGCCACGTCGGCCTGTGGAGCGGCACGGTCGCCGAGCAGTACTTCCAGTACGCCATGACGCAGGAGACGGGCAACAAGGTCGAAACGCGCTGGTTCTCCATGACCGACGACGACGGCTTCGGAATAGTCGTCAAGGGCTCGGTCGATCCCGAATCCGACTACCTGCTCAGCACAAAAGTGCACAGAAACGCCGACCAGTTTGTGGACAGGTCGATTCCCAACAGCCCGTACATAGAGTTCAACGCACTGCGCTACGCGCCCGCCGAGCTTGGCGAGTTCCGCTACAAGCATCCATACGAGCTTGAGCCGGTGGCCGACGGCGACATCTGCCTGCGCGTCAACATGACGAGCGCGGGCGTGGGCGGCGACGACTCCTGGGGCAGGATCGTGCGCGACCAGTACAGGCCCATGGCCACGGGCGGCGCGCTGAGATACAGCTACAGCATCCTGCCGGTTGAGAATCTGGACGTGGGCTATGCCATGGAATACAGCAAGACCGAGTACGGGCCGGAGGATCGCGCCGTGTCGTATGCCGGGAACGGCGGCGCGGGCGAGGGGCCGGCCGCCAGCGTCGGGGCGCCGGGCGAGGCGTTCGCCGCAGCGGCCAACACATACGCGGCGCCTGCTGGCAAGCGCTTTGTGGAGTGGAACACGAAGGCAAACGGCCTGGGAACGGGCTACAAGCCCGGCGACGAGGTTGTCATGCCGCCGGAGGACATGACGCTGTATGCCATCTGGGGATACGACGGCTCGCTGACGTTCCACAACAACCCGACCAGCAACGCGGCGGACCCGCAGGTGATCTACGACAAAAATTCCGGGTACTACTACGCCTATTCGACGGACGGCGCCAGATCCGGATACCGCTTCGGCATCTACCGCTCGGCGGATTTGGCCACGTGGGAGCAGCTCAACGGCGCGATACCGACGAACGACCCGAACACATGGGCGAACGACTGGTTCTGGGCGCCCGAATGCTACTACAACGAGAACAACGGCTACTACTACCTGTTCTATTCGGGCAGGATGACGTCGGCCGCCAACCGCCTGGAGCACTTTGGCTTCAGCGATTTTGAGGAGGCGTGCAAGACGGGCGTGGCGGTGTCCAAGTCGCCAGAGGGGCCGTTCTACAACATAGCGAAGGGGCCGATCGACTACTGGCCCTACGACCCCGACTACCATGACGTCAACCAGCTCATGGCCTCGCCGTTCCGGGATCCCCCGGCGACGAAGGAGCTCGGCGAGACGGCTCCCAAGGGCGTCTACATACCGTTCATCGACGCGAACGTCTTCTTTGACGACGACGGGCGCATCTATTTCTACTATTCCAGAAACGCCTACAGAAACTGGGTATGGGACGACGCGCTCGGCAAGTACATAGAGGAGTCGAACATTTACGCCGTGGAGCTCAACACGGACTGGTGGACCGCGGACGGCGAGCCGACAATGCCAACCGTCAAATCTGCCTACATAAACGCGAACAAGGCGCCCGGCGACGCCTCGCCCGGCAGGATGGACGGCTTCGTGCCGGCGATCAACTACGCGAGCGAGCCCCAGAGCTGGGAGAACGCCCACGTTGACGACTACGCGGCGTACAGCGGGGCGAGGAAGAACCGCCGCTGGGCCGAGGGCTCTTTCATCATCAAGCACAGCTTCGACGACGGGACGGGCGAAAAGCCGATCTACTACATCGTCTACTCGTGCAACAACTATGAAAACCAGTACTACGGCGAGGGCTACGCCGTTTCCGACAGCCCGCTTGGCCCATGGAAGAAATCCAGCGGCAACCCCCTCGTCGGCGCGGATCCGGACGTTCCGATATACAGCACCGGGCACGGCAGCGTCATCGCGTCGCCGGACGGCTCGGAGCTGTACCACGTCTACCACGCCAGGGCGGGGACGACCGGCAACAGGCGCATATACGCGAACAGGCTGTACATTGACGACACGTTGCTGACGGACGGTGCGCCGACGCTGACCGTCACGCAGATCAAGGGCGACCAGCCGCTTCCGTCCGGCGTGGGGCCGCTGGCAATCGGGCTTGAGCTCGGCGGCGCCGGTAGTGCTGGCGGCGGCAGTGGCGCTGGCGAAAATGCGGGGCCGGGGGAAGGGCCGGGAACCGTGCTGTTCAATTACAGCGCCGCCAACAACAAGCTGGGCCTGAACTGGTTTGTCGCCAACGCTGACGGCGGGAGGTTCCTGCTGAGCCACGCGCTGAACAGGGTGGTTGTGAGCGTGGGCGGCGAGGGCGCGGGCGAAGGCGGCGGCGACGATCCTGTCGCCGTGTACGCGGCCGCAGGCTCAACGGGTGCGGCGGGAACGCTGACATTCCTGCGGCCCGGCTCGGTTGACGTGACATTTACGTACCAGAGGCAGAAAGCGGGCGGCGCGTATCAGGACGCCTACAACATAACGGGCGACGGCCTTGAACTCGTGTCGATCACGCGGACGTTCACGGCCGTCGAGGCGTCGGAGATCGCCGTCGCCGAGATCAGCGCGTCCGGCGGCGGCGCGTCGGCCGAGTTCTCCGTCGCGAACGGGCCGGCGCCCCTCAGCGCGCTGTGCATGGTCGCGATCTACGACGCGAACGGCGCGCTGGTCGCCTTGGAGAGCAGGGCGCTTGAGCTGGGCGCGTTCGAGGAGGGCCGGCTCGCGCTTGAGCTGGACGCGCCGGCCAACGGGGCGAGCGCGAAGGCGTTCCTGTGGAACGCCGGCACATTCGTTCCGCTGTGCGCCGCGGCCAGCATCGGTTTATAAGCTGGTCAGAGAGCGAACGGAGCGCGAGGCAGAGCGAACGAAGCGAAGGCAGCGAATATTAGTACCTTACAGGCGCATAACCGCAAAAAACAACAAAAATTCAGCGCCTGTAAGGGACTAACGCCGCGCGGATGAGCGCGGCGCGGGCGGCGCGCCCGTGAGGAACGGGGAAACCGCGCTTTCCCGTTCCGACTTGGGTTGCGGGCGTAGCCCGCTTTAGAACAAAGGCCCCCTGAGAGATGTCGCAGGGGGCCTTTGCGGCATCGCGGCTTTTGCGCCGTAGCTTTCGGGTTGCGGCGATTGCGGCGGTCATGGCTTTCGGCTCGCGGCAGCCGCTGTAGCCGCAGCCGCAGCAGTTGCTTACGGCGGTCGATTACTGTTGGGGCTGGAGGGATTAAGGGGGGCTTCCGTTTAATATCCGTTTACATTCGGCCTTTATAACATTACACAAAGAGGCTTCTTCAGGAGCCTTATTCAGGAGCTTTCTTCAGGAGCGATGCGATGCCCAAAATTTTAGTCGTGGACGATGACCCGAATATCCGTGAACTTGTGCGGGTTCACTTAAAAAATAACGGCTTTGAAGTCGCCCTCGCCGTGGACGGCCGTGACGCCGCGGAAAGGACAGCTGACCCGCCAGACCTTGCGATTATCGACCTAATGATGCCGAAAATGGACGGCTTCGAGCTTTGCCGCAGGCTTCGCGGCTATTACGAAAATCTGCCGA
>JAISFK010000247.1 GCA_031263625.1 Clostridiales bacterium | reverse complement strand
AAGCCGAATAGGCTGAATAGCCAAATAGGCTCATTCAGCCCATTAGACTTTACCATAATACCATGCCGTTGTGAAGATTTTATGAAGAACCCGAATTTTCGCGCAATTTTCGCGTGCGCATTACAGTTCGTTACAGTTTCGCAATAGTAATACTCGTTTCCTCTGTCCGACCGCAAATTGCGGTCGGAATCTCAATCGAACACGAGTATAGATACCGCCGAAATCCAAAAGCACGTCATTATTGCGAGACACGAGTATATCGTGTCTGACAGCATACTCTTTGCCCCCGTTGATTATCGTTTCAAGCCCTGACGTATTTCTGATTTCGGCTGTTGGGTTTGTCAGAGATGGCCTATTATTTTAGACAACAGTATGTCAAGCGTGAAAAGCAAAAGGATCGAACATTGACCTTAGAAAACTGATATAGTATAATTAACTAACGATGCGGGTGTTCTGTTTACATTGCTATAAATCATGCGGCTTATCTGCCTTGATTTTATAGTTTTGCAAGGGGATGGCAGGGCATTTGTTTCTAAAACGCCATAGGAATAGAAAGGGAATTTATTATGAAAGCGCGCAGATTTTTCAGTGCTGTCCTTGCGCTTGCGATGCTTGCGCCAATGTTGCCGGCGCTGCCGGCTGCCGCCACGCCGGAGGCGCCGGCGGTGGCAAACGCGGCGCACGCAAGCGACCTCGCAAGCCCGCTTCCGAGCCCTGCCGTAGCCAGCAACGTCAACACCTACGGGCGCGGCGCCGGCGAAAGCAAGCTGCTGTACGGCTATAACGCCTACAACCCCATTTACTTGGACAGGGGCGCCGGGACCAATGCCGGCAAGGCCGTTCTTCGCGTGTCCGGCGGCCAGGAAACCGGCTCCGGGTCGGCCAATCAGGACACGGTCGTCACCCGCGAGTACGACAAATCGATTTCAGGAAACTCGCAGCAGATCGTGGACATAGACATTTCTCAGGGCAGCGCCACGCGATTTACGGCAGACGTCGGCGTTGACTGGGTCGCGAGGCCGGACGGTAGCGGAACTAACGGCAACGGCCCGTACATGAGGTTTGAGGTGTGGGCGCACAAAGACGCGTCCGCTCTCGACGCCGCCTATTACGGCGACGGCATGGAACCCTCGGCCACCGGCGGCACTGTCAAAGAAACCGGCTGGACCCGCCTAGTGCAGACGGCGCCCCTTTCCAGCGGATGCTTCACCGGAAGCAGGGCGTCAGGCACAAAAAACACGCTGGAAGCGATTGACGTCAGCCTTACATACGAAGAGGGCGGCGCAGCCAAGAGCTACGAAGCGCTCCGGCTTCGCATGATCCCCGCCAACACGTCAAACTCCCGCGACGAGGGCGTTTGGGGCGCCCCTGTCGTGCATTTCGCGCCCCCGCCGGCGATGGAAGAAAAAACCTTCTCGGTCGAACTCTCGGACGACGCCCATGTCGAGGGCTGGAGCGCCGCCAACAGAAACGCGAACTTCGGCGGCGAGGCTTTCATGAGGCTGCAGAGGCCGAATGGCTCCGGCGTCGCCGTGAACGACGCGACATACGGCCCGTTCGGCGAATTGCAGGTCGGGGATCCGGTGGACGGAAAAACGACGCTGCTAAAATTCAAGTTTACCGAACAGCAGTGGGCCGACATAGCATCGGCGGCCGAAATTGAGGCGGAGCTGAGCGTAACGCTTTTCGGAAGAAGATACGCCGACCGGGTCGGCGACGACGAAAAGCTGCGCGTGCGAGCCGTCACCAACGACTGGACCGAAGACGATTTATCATGGAACGCGATGACGGACACGTCGGGCGGCGAAGCCGTTTTTGATCCGCGCACGTACCTGCCGGGCACGGAGAGCCTTAACCCCGGCGTTATTATCGAGGAGTCGGAAGCGTTCAACCCCGGCAGAACCGCCGCCGACACGACCAGCTGGCAGGCCAGCGGCACAAGCGGCATCGCGTCCGCGACCATTGACGGCAGGCAGATAAAGACAGATGTTTCCAGCACCGTCAAGGCCATGGACATGGCCGACGCGGCGAAAGAACTGAGCCTCGGCGTAAGCGCGAAAACCGCCAGGTGCCCGGAGCTGCTTTTGCTGAGCAAAGAGGGCGCCGCGTCCTCTTCCTTGGGCGTGATCGCCGATGGCGCCGACGGCGCCGCAAGGGCGAAGCTCCCCCCGACGCTGACAGTCAAGCTGAAAATCCCCGCCGCCGCGCAAGTCAAGTACAGCGCGGCCGCGGACGGCGCCGACGGCATAGCCACGTCCGCCAAAATTGACTTCGCGTTTGATCAGGTCGTAACCGGCCTGACCGCTGACGCAATCGAGCTGGACCCGCCCGGCGCGGCCGATTTGGGGATTGTGACGGGCAGCGGCAAAAATTGGTCGGTGGCCGTCGGCAACGTCGTCCCCGGCCCCGTCACCGTCACGCTGAACGACATTCCGGGCTTTAAATTCGAGCCCGACGGCGACAGCGCCAACAAAACCGCGTTCTACAGGGCGGCGGCCACTCCCGTCGCATACGGCGTCGCGCAAAACGGCGGCGCGTCCCTCACGACTTCCGAGATTGAAATAACGTTCAGCGCGCCGGTGGCCAGCCTGGCCGCGGGCGCCGTCGCTTTGAACCCGCCCTCAGCGGGCGTTTTGGGCGTGCCGGTCGCGTCGGCCGACAACACGGTCTGGAAAGTCCCCGTAAGCAATGTCAGCGCGACCGCGAATGTTTCCGTTTCCATAGCCGACAGCCTCGACTATGCTTTCACCCCAAGCGCGCCGGGCGCCAACGATATCACGCTTTACAAAAAAGCGATCGAAACCGCAACCTACAATGTCGCGCAAAACGGCAGCGCCTCCGATACGACGTCCGCCCTCATTTTGGCGTTCGACATCCCGGTTTACGGCCTGACGGCCGGCGACATACAGATTTCGCCCTCCGAGGCGGCCGCCAAGGGCGCCATCGCCCCGTCGGCCGACTGCAAGACTTGGACGCTCGCGGTGTTCGGCGTGACGGCCGGGGACGTTGCCGTTACCATCGCCAGCAACGCGGAATACGATTTCATGCCGATAACCAACACGGTCACGCTTTTCCTGGTGTCGGGGGGCATTGACATACTGCCCGGAACGCCGGAGAAAACCGCCCTCAGCTTCAACGAATGGACCACCCCGCAGGACGTGAAGGTAAACCAAGTCCCGTCACGTTCGGTCATCGTCCCGTTCAAGGACGCGGCGAGCGCGAAGGCGAACCCCACGCTGAGGCTGTCGCAGTTTTCGCCCGACGCGAACATCATCATGCTGAGCGGGGACGACGTGACCTGGAAGTTCAATTATTCAAGGACCCCGGCGGACAAGCCGAACGTGAGCGGCGTGACAAGCATACCCTCAAACTTCGACATCGACATGCACGTTCCGTCAAGCTGGCAGACCAACATGCAGTACGCCGGCTGGTACAGCGACAGCACGAATACCATGGACTGGCCCATCTACCGCAACCAGAGGTACGCGTGGATGGTCGGCGGCGACGGCGTTTCCGCCGGGGGATTCGGCAGCGCCTCCTACGCGGCCGGAACCAGCTCGATCTCCAGCGCGAACAGCGCTTTCAACCCCGTGGGCACCTATATGCGGACGGTTGACATTGACGCGGCCGACATTGGGAACACCCGCTTCATCATCACTTTCCTGGGCGTCGAGTCCGGCTTCTATCTCTATGTGAACGGCGCCCCCGTGGGATACGGCGAGGACAGCTACACCTCCTGCGAGTTCGACATAACGGAATTCGTCAAGGCGGGGGAAAACCTGATCGCGGCGCAGGTATACCGCTGGACCACCGGCAGCTACCTCGAGAATCAGGACATCGTCAACTACTCTGGCATATACCGCGACGTGTACATCACGAAGCAGCCCAAAGTCTCCATATTCGACTATCGAGTGGACACCGATTTCCCAAGCACCACCGACTATTCCAGCTCCGTTTTCAAGCTGACGGTGGACGTTGAAAACGTTTCCGAAGCGGCAGCCCTCGGCTACGCCGTCGCGGCGACCCTTTACGACGCCGAGGGCGCCGCCGTGGCCAGCGCGGCCAACCTCAGCAAGCCCATATCCTCCCTGCCCGCAGGCTCAAGGGCCAAGGTCCCCTTCGAGGCGACTGTCGCCAACCCGAAGCTGTGGTCGGCCGAAGTCCCCTACCTGTACACGCTGGTCATGGAGCTCAGGGACAGCGACGGCACTGTGCTGGAAGCGGTTTCCAAGCGCGTGGGCTTCCGCAATTTCTACATGTACAACGCCGGCACGACCAATTCCACGTCATACATGGCCATCAACGGCCAGAACGTCATGCTGTGGGGCGCCAACCGCGGCCAGAACCACGCCAGGGGCGGCCGCTACATCCCATACGAGGACGTCGTCTGGGATGTCAAATCGGCAAAAGAGATGAACCTTAACGCTTTCCGCACCAGCCATATGCCGCCGTGCCCGCATCTGATCGAGCTGTGCGACGAGTACGGCATATACCTCATGGACGAAGCGAACGTGGAAACCCATGACGGCCGCGCCAGCATCAGCGTCACCGGCGGAACTGGCTATTCAGGAAACTTCCCCGGCGGCGACTCGCGGTATACAAACTCCATGCGCACCCGCATGACGGACATGGTCATGCGCGACCGCAACAACGCCAGCGTCGTCATATATTCCTTGGGCAACGAGGCCGGCAACGGCACGAACTTCGAGGTCATGATGGACGTGATAAAGGGCGGGACCAGGCTTGGCGTCACGCAAGAGGCCCTTGACCCCAAGAAGATCATCCACTACCAGGCGTGGAACGACAACGCCCGCGTCGATATCGTGGGCACCATGTACCCAGGCTATACCAACAACGATTCCACAAACGCCAAGCCCTACATAATGATGGAGTACCTCCACGCGCTTGGCAACACCGGCGGCGCTTTCGAGAAGTACGCCAGCCATTTTGAGAGCAATCTGCGCGTGCAGGGCGGATTCATCTGGGAGTACACCGACCATTCCGTCTACACGATCAAGCCGGCCGCGGACATGCCGGACCGCTCGCGCCCCGACATCGACGACCCGGCCAACGCGGACAAGTTCTTCTTCGGCTTCGACGGAACGTGGAAGCAGAACAGCGGCGTCATGACCACAAACGGCAGCTTTAGCGCGGACGGCATAAACTTGGCCGACCGCACGCACAAGCCCATGGTGGCCGAAATCAAGAAGCAGCAGCAGGGGCTCAAGTTCGTCCAGACAGACGCGCAGAAAGACGCCAAGCAGGTCACGCTGCTCAACGGCTACGCGTTTCTCAACGCCAACAGCTTCGACGTTGTCTGGTCTGTCCTTGAGGACGGCAAGGTTATCGAATCCGCGCCGTTCGACCCCTCGGCCGTGGATCTGGCGGCCAACAGGAACGGCCTCACGGCCGGCGTCCCGTACCCGCCCACATACCCCGAAAACGCATCGCACGCGGCCGCCGGCGCCACAAGGAGCTTTAACGGCGTCACAAAGACCGTCTCCGTGCCGTACTCCGATTTTGCGAGGAAGCCGGGCGCGGAATACCTGCTCCTCATCGAGTACAAGCTGAAAGAGGACGCGGCGTATGCCGACGCCGGATTCGTGCAGGGCAGCGAGCAGTTCGCGCTTCCCGATGGAATTGTCGGCGAGGACAAATACGCTGAAATCAGGTACATGAATCCGCTCTCCGTTGACAGCGCCGACGGGATTGTCCATATTGCGGGCTCAACCCAGGGCAAGCCGTTCACGGTTGACTTTAATGTGGCCACGGGCCTTATGTCCGCGTACAGCGCGGACGGCAAGGACCTTATAACAAGAGCCCCTGTCGGATCGTTCTACCGCCCGGAAACGGATCAAAACAGCTCGATAAGCGGCAACGGGTACGACACGAGCCGCAAGGAGCACTATACCGACTGGGCCGACCAGGGCGAGGGAATGACCGTCATAAATTGGGACGTCAACGACGACGACGCCCGCGTCACGAAGGTGACGTTCAACTCGCAGCTCAAGAACGGCAGTTCCTTTGAAACGAAATACGACGTTTACGGCAACGGCACGGTCGTCGTGTCGGCCAAACTGGCACCGTCCCTTTCGGCCCCGGAGCAGCTCGGCGAATTCGGCATGTGGATGAAGGCGAATCCCGCCTTTGAGAACGTGGCGTGGTACGGCCGCGGGCCAATCGAGACATACTGGGACCGCAAGGCCGGCCAGAATATCGGCGTCTATGAGGGCACGGTCGCGGATCAGTACGTCAACTACGCGCGCATCCAGGAAAACAGCAACAAGACCGACGTCCGCTGGATCTCCCTCCGCGACGGGGAAACCGGCCCCGGCCTGCTGGCGGGCATAACGTATGGCGTGGATTACACCGGCGAGCCCTTCGAGGCGGTCGCCCTGCACTACGAGCCGAAAGCCCTGAGCTCCTATTTTTCCAAAAAGCTCCACATGTATCAGGCCGAGTGGTCGGACGCCCCCGTGCTCCGCTTGCTGACCCATCAAAAAGGCGTGGGCAATTTGGACTGGGGCTCCGAGCCCCCGGACGCGATCGTCAACAAGAACAACGCGGCCATTCTTGAGTACACCTACACGCTCACCCCGCTGTTCGACGGCGACGACGCCATGGACAAGTCCAAATACATCATTATCCCGGCCGACGTCCCGCCGATGCTCAAAACCGTCTATATCGACGGAACGCCCCTGGCCGGCTTCAGCGAGAAGATCAGGGAATACTCGTACCCCGTCGGGCCGAACAGCCCGTTCCCCACGGTGACCGTGGAGACATACGACGGCGCCGAGCATGCCATCGTCCCGGCTCAGGGCACTACGAGGCGGACGGTCATAAATCTGGCGATGGGAACGGACGAGGACACTTACACCATCAACTGGGCCCGCGACTTTGATTTCCTCGACGGCATCTCGCTCAGCGGGACCGCGCTGCCGGGCTTTACCAAATCAAGCCGCAGCTTTGCGGCCGAGGCGAGGAGCGTGCCCACGATCGCCGTGACGCCCGCGGCCGGCATCTCCGACGTCGCCATCCAGCAGCCGACGCGAGACAGCCTGAAAGCGGTGATAACGGCCAGAAACGACTTCGGCGACGAGCAGGTTTACACCGTGGACTTTGTCATTACGAATTACTCGACGCTCTGGTTCTCGGATTTTGAGGACAACAGCTCCTGGGGGTTCACGGCCAGCAACAGCGCTACCAGCAACGGCAGCGGATCCACCATAGGAGGGTTCGCGCTTTCCGCGACCGACGAGCCGGTCGGCGGAAACGACACGTACAAATACAAGTGGTCCGGTTCGGGAGGAAACACCGGCGTCAGGTTTTCCAACAAAACTTTCACCCCGGCGACTGCGGAAGACCAGCTGCTCATAAAGTTTGACTGGTATCCGGGGGCGCTCGCCAGCGCCACGAACCAGACCGAAATACAGATCCTGAGAGGCGTTGACGCGGCCAATAACCGGCTGCTCACGCTTGTCGCCCGAAACGGCTCGCGGTTCTTCGCCTATGCGGGCAACTCTACCGCGACTTCCGGCACGACCATTGGCTCCGGCGCCGACTGGCCGACCCTGACCGCCAGCAATACCACATGGTATCAGGTGGAAATCTACCTTGCCAGGAGTTCCGGCATGGCGAGCGTCGTGATCACCAACAAATTCACCGGCGCCGTCGCAAGCGCGCCGAACATAGACACCGGAGTTGCCGACTGGTCGTTTGGCCGGATCCGGGTTTGCTGCACGCGCTCCAGCGGAGACGCCTATGGCACGACATACATTGACAACCTCGGCGTTTACAGAAACATGGGCGACGCTGTCGATAAATCCGGCCTTGACGCGCTGATCGCCCTGGCGGACGCCATGCTTCCCGACGAGGCTCTGTACCCCGCCGGCCAGTGGGCGGCGTTTGTCGCGGCGCTGAACGCGGCCAAAGCGGTCTCCGCCGACGCGGACGCCACGCAGGCGCAGGCGGAGGACGCAAGGGAGGCGCTCCTGGCCGCCATGGAAATGGAGCCGGCTGAAGAGACAACCGGCGTTTCGCTGACCGGCGCCGACGGAAAGGTTACGGCGGCCTTCGCCGTTGTAAACCCGGAGGTCGATGTCAAGGCTCTGCTCATCGCGGCCGTATACGACGACGCGGGCCGGCTGGCCAATATCGAAACGCGGGAAGTTTTGGTTGAAGCCGAGACGGAAAAAAAGGAAAGCATCACCTTGGATTTGCCCGAAGGCTATGAAGCCAAAGCGTTTATCTGGAGAATGCCGCTCGGCGACTACAAGGGCTCGTATGTTCCGATGTGCGAGGCGGCCGATATGAGAGGCTAGTGTAAGAGGCTGATTATAGGCGGCCGATATAGGATGCCGATAAAAAGGATAGTATAAGCGGCTAGCAAAGAACAATGGCGCCCGTCGAACGGAGATCGTTTCATTCTCCGCGGCGGGCGCCTTTTTCTCGCGCTTTTTCTCGCGCTCTTTCGCGCACGGCGGCGGCGCGCGGGCGCGCTCGCGCCCGTGCGCTTTTTCACATCACGCACAACGCCGCGCGCTTTATCCCAGAGCTTTCCGGAGGGCTCGGCGGGGCGCGGCGTTTTGCGAGTTTTTGCGTTTTGCAAGAGCTCCTCTGCGCGGGTATCCAACTAAATGCCCCAATACTCCCCTGCGAGTTTTTGCCCTTGATCTATCTTGATCCATTGCTCGTCCTCGGTCAGTTCGTTACCTCCATCACAGGAAGCAAAGCCACACTGATGCGAGAGCAACAACCTTTCTTTGGGGATAATTTTAGAAGCTTCGACAGTCTTTGTCGCTTCAAGCTCACACTCTTCATATCCTTCAAAGCTGTCGTAAAAAGGATACGCGATGTTATCGAGATTTTCGATCTGCTTCCCCTTCGGGTCGATCCGCCGGCTCGGGCCGATCCGACGACTCGGAGCGTTCGGCCGATTCGGGGCGCTCCGCCGATTTCGCCAATTCGTGGCGGCCCGCCCCCGCTTCGCGCAATGTCCTGCTGCCTACGAGCGGAATGGCCAGTAGCGCTATAACTGCGCCCGTCCCGACGAGCAGCGCGTTTATCGAAACGCTGTCCGCGACCGGGCCGAAAACTACCATGCCCAGCGGCATCATGGCGCTGGACGCCATGCCGAAGACCGAAAACACCCTCCCCATAAACGCCGGCTCCACGGTGGTCTGCAGCAAAACCATGGACGGCGTGTTCCAGAGGGGCATCGACAGGCCCAACGCCGCCATAATCGCGAGGTACAGCCAAAAATAGGGCGCGCCCCCCAAGGCCACGGTCAATGCGCCGAACAGCGCGCAGGAAAGCGCCATGGTGTGGATGCGGTTTTTGAAGCCGCCCCATGCCGCCATCAGGATGCCGCCCAGCATCATTCCTGCGGAAAAGGCTATCTCTATCGCGGAAAGGCGCCAGACGTCTCCGCCGAAATTCCGGGCCGCCTGCAAGGGCGTCAAGAGCGCGGCAGGCGCGGCAAAAAAGAGAAAGGCCGCCGCAACGGCTATCATGCGCGAAACATAGCCGTGCCTCCTTATATAGCGCAGACCTTCGCGTAGGTCGTGCCAATAGGCCGTGTTTTTCCGCTCCCGCTCGCCTGCTCCCGCGCCTGCCACTGCTCCCGTCCCCGCGCCTGTTCCCGCCCCATTCCCCGCAATCGCGCCCGTCTCCGCTCCTGCCACTGCCCCCGCTCCTGGGGCGGGCTTGTCCGCTCGCGGCGCTTTGACAAGGAAGGCCACAATGGCTATGCCGGCAGCGGCCGTAACCACATCAAGAAAAAACAGCATCCACAGAGGGGCAAAAGACTTCCGCGCGCCGTTTAACTTGGGCGCCGCCAGCTACGTAAACGACTGTATGCTGCCCTGCAGGCCGTTTATTCTGGTCAGTTGCTCCCTCGGGACAATTTGCGGGATGAAAGCGCTGATTGCCGGCGTCTGCACCCCCTGCCCGAAGGAGCGGACAGCCGCGCAAGCCAGGAGCAGCCCGGCGCTGTCAAACCCCGATATGGTCAAAACCGCCACGATGAGGCTGGCAAGCGCTATTGAGCCGTCGGCTATGTTGATGATGTATTTCCGGTTGAACCGATCCGCCCAGACGCCGCCAAAGGGCGAAATAAAAAACATGGGGAGAAATCCGGCAACCGTAAAAAGCGTCATCATGGCCCCGGACTGGGTTTTAAGGGTGATATGCCATACAATGGCGTACTGCACCACCATGGTGCCGAACACGGACAGCGCCTGCCCGATTACAAATAGCGCGGTATTCTTTTTCCAGCTGTCAGTCATATCAGCAGTCATAGC
>JAISFK010000222.1 GCA_031263625.1 Clostridiales bacterium | reverse complement strand
GCGCGAATTGATATATCCTTGATATATCTTAGATCCTACTAGAAAAAGGACTGGTCACGGCCATGATTAGGAACGACGACGGCAAGCTGATATACGAATACGACTCGGAAACCCTGCGCGTCGAGGCGTGGGGGAAGGACTCGCTCAGGGTGCGCGCGGCGAAGCAGGCAGGCTTCCCGCAGGGCGAGTGGGCGCTTTTGGAGCCGACGGAGCCCGCGCGCGCGGACGTCCGCGTTTCCGAGGGCGGCGCTGTCATATCAAACGGGAACATCAGCGCGGCACTGGACAAGAACGGCAAGCTGACGTTCCGGAACGGCGCCGGCAAGGTCCTGCTCGAGGAATACGTCCGCGATCGCAGGCAGTACGCCTTCGCCCCGCCCGACCCAGTCACCGGGGAAACGCCGAAGGGCTTCGCCTCGGCCCTGCAAATTGCCGCGAGGGAGTTCAAGCCCGTGCTCGGCGGCGACTACGAGCTGACGGCGCGCTTCGAGTCCGACCCGTGCGAGAAGATATTCGGGCTCGGACAGTACCAGCAGCCCTACCTGGACCTCAAGGGCTGCTCGCTCGAGCTGGCGCACCGCAACTCGCAGGCGAGCGTGCCGTTCGCCGTGTCGAGCCTGGGGTACGGCTTCCTGTGGAACAACCCGGCGATCGGCTCGGTCAGGCTCGCGAAGAACGTGACCGAGTGGACGGCGTCGCGCGCGAAGGCGCTGGACTACTGGGTGACGGCCGGGGACGCGCCCGCGGACATTCTGCGCAGCTACGCGTCCGTGACGGGGACCGCGCCGATGATGCCGGACTGGGCGATGGGCTTCTGGCAGTGCAAGCTCAGGTATCAGACGCAGGACGAGCTGCTGGGCGTGGCGCGCGAGTACAAGAGGCGCGGCGTGCCGCTGTCCGTGATCGTCATCGACTTTTTCCACTGGCCCATGCAGGGCGAGTGGGCCTTCGACCCTGAGTACTGGCCGGATCCGCAGGCCATGGTGGACGAGCTGAGGGGGATGGGAGTCGAGCTGATGGTGTCCATTTGGCCCACTGTTGACCACCGCAGCTCGAACTACGAGGAAATGAGGGAGAAGGGATACCTCATACGCGTGGATCGCGGCCAGCAGATAGCCATGACATTCCACGGCAACACGATACACTACGACGCCACGAACCCCGGCGCGCGCAAGTATCTGTGGGAAAAGGTGAAGAACAACTACGGCCGCTACGGCATAAGGCTGTTTTGGCTGGACGAGGCCGAGCCAGAGTACGGCTTTTACGATTTTGACGCATACAGGTATTATCTCGGCCCGAACGCGCAAATCGGCAACCTGTACCCGCTGCTGTACGCGCGGACGTTTTACGACGGCATGGCCGAGGGCGGGCAGCAGAACATCATCAACCTGCTGCGCTGCGCCTGGGCGGGCAGCCAGCGCTACGGCGCGCTCGTGTGGAGCGGGGACATCGACTCGAGCTTTGCCAGCCTGCGGAACCAGTTCGCCGCCGGGCTGAACATGGGCATGGCCGGCATCCCGTGGTGGACGACGGACATCGGCGGCTTCCATGGCGGCAACCCCGGCGATCCGGCGTTCCGCGAGTGCTTCGCGCGCTGGTTCCAGTACGGGGCGTTTTGCCCGGTGATGCGCCTGCACGGCGACCGCGAGCCGCACTCGCCGCCCTTGGGCACGTCGGGCGGCGGCCTGTGCAACTCGGGCGCGGCGAACGAGATATGGAGCTACGGCGAGGGCGTGTACGAGATATGCAAAAAATACATAGACATTCGGGAGAAGCTGCGGCCTTATATCAGAAAGCTGATGGCCGAAGCGCATGAGAGCGGCCTGCCGCCCATGCGCCCCGTGTTCGTGGACTTCCCGCGAGACGCGGCGGCGTGGGGCGTGGAGGATGCGTACATGTTCGGCCCGGAGCTGCTCGTGGCGCCGATCATGCGCGCCGGCCAGCGCGGCCGCGAGGTATACCTGCCCGCGGGCGCCGAGTGGATCGACGCGTGGACGGGCGAGCGCTTTGGGGGCGGGCGCGTCGTCGCGGCGGACGCGCCGATAGACCGGATTCCCGTTTTTCGGCTCGCGGGAGCGGAATCCGCGCCGGATTTCGCGAAGTGATCCGGGATCCCGCAGCGCATTGTGAAAATAGGCTTGGGAAAGGCGGGCGCGGCGTGAAAAAGTGGTACAGGGAAGAATACGCTTTCAAGATTACGGCGGTTTCGGTCGGCGCGGACGGAAAGCCGGGCGGCTGCCGCAACGGGCACGAGGCCGGCGACGCATATGCTTGCGGCTACGAATGTCCGGGCGGATTCTGCTCGAAGTCGATGGCTAAGCTGTTTCCGCTGATGGAAGCCGTTCGCTCGGGCGGCAGCCTGTCGAACCTGCTAGCCGGCGCGTCCAGGCACAGCGGCGAATTTGCCTGCCCGGACGGCGTGGTGACGTTCAGATTGGAGGCGTTCTGCGATGAATGAGTTCTCGCAGCTTGCCGCAAGCATGAAGTACGCCCGCATCCAAGGCCGCGAGGCCGCCTTCCGGACGGGCAAGCCTGTAGGCGTATTCGCCGCCGTGCATGGATTGCGGGAAGCCGGGTTGCTGACAGACGAGGAAAAGGCGGTTTTCCATGAGATAGACGACATATGGTTTGAGAACAATCTGCCAAACCCGCCATTTTATGGCGACGACAAGCCGGGCAAGCCCATCACGTGGTTCAAGACGGCGACTGCGGGATTCATGGTCGAAAAGCTCCGGCCGATGATGGACATGCTTGAAAAATACTCAAAACCCTATGACATTGTTTGCACAAATTTTCCCGGCAGGATTGTCTATGAGGACAAGTGGCAAGTCGCAGTTTACGACGGCGGCGCGCCAGGGCGCGTCAGTCCGCTGTCGCTCGCGCACGTTCCCGTCTACGCGGAGGTCATAAGGCGGAGCTTCGCAACGGTGGCGAAAGACTTCAATTTAAGCAAGGAAAACTGCCCTGGACATACGAGTTTTGTCACGAACGCGCAGCTGGAAGACAAGTTCAGGGACGGCTATTATCCGTTCGGGTATTTCGCGGACGGAAAGCTGGTCGGGTTCGTGTCTCTCACAGACGCGGGCGGCGGCGCGCATGAAATGAACGGCGTTTCCGTTCTGCCGGAATACCGCCGCAATGGGTATGGGAGAGCGCTGCTGGATTTCTGCAAAGAAAAAGCCAAAGAGCTCGGCGGCACGAAGATCGCCATCGAAATTATTGAAGAAAACACTGTCCTTAAGAATTGGTACGCCGCGAACGGATTTGCCCACGCGGGTACAAAGACGTTCGACAATCTGCCGTTTACGGTGGGGCTTATGGAGTGGAGCGCGTGATTCGCGCCAACCGCGCCAACCGCGCCAGTTGGGGCCGGCCGGGCACTCAGCTAAAGCGCCAGCCCGCCGCCGCGCAACGCAACGTTTTATTGCATAGTATAAATCCATATTTCAAAAAAATTCCATTTTGCTATTGCAATCATTAATGGAAATATGTTACAATATTTACATACTAATACTGATCTGTAGCAAGCCAATAGGTCGGTAAGTTGGCAAGCCGGCAGGTTGGCAAGCCGGCAGGTTGGCAAGTCGGTAAACCGGCAAACCGATAAGCTGGCAGGTCAGCAGGTCAGCAAGCCGATAAGCTGGCAGGTCAGCAAGCCGATAAGCCAGCAATCTGGTAATCTGGCAGGTCAGCAAGCAGGCAAGGCTTGCGTGGAATTTGAAAGGGGACGGTCATACGATGCTTGATTCGCGAGCGGCGCGTTGCGGCCGCGCGGCCCAGGCTGGCCCTCAACGCGGCTTCGGCCTCGGATCCAGCCTTGGCCTCGGATTCGGCCGGGGCCACGGAGCCGGTCAGTGCACCGGAACCAGCCAAGGCTCCGGAATCGACCGGGAGCACGGAGCCGATCAGGGCCACGGAACCAGCCAAGGCTTCGGAATCGACCGGGAGCACGGAGCTAGCCAAGCCCCTCAACTTGGCCAGAAATCTGGTTGCGGTTCTGGTTGCGGCCTGACTTTTGGTTGCGGCTGCACATGGCGCGAGCATGGCCGCGCCCTGAGCTGGAGCGCGCGCCGCGAGGAAGGCAGCGCGACGCTGGAGTGCGCTCTCATTGTGCCGCTCCTGCTGTTCTGCGCCTGCTTGATGATATACGCCGCCATCGCGCTGTTCGAGAGGGCGCAGCTTCAGACGGCCTCGGACAGCGCGGCGATCAGCGCGTCGCTGTTGTGGAAGGGCGAGCAGGCGGCTTCGCCCAGCTTGGGTGCTGGGGCTGGCGCAGGCTCGGGCGAGCAGGCCGGCTCGGGCGCGGAAGCAGGCGTGGAAGCGGGCGCCGGGGCAGGCACGGGTTCGGGCGCCAGCTCCATCTTTGCCAGCGGCGGCCTCTACCGCAGGACGGTGGACGCGAAGGCGGGCGAAAAGCTCGGCGCGATAGCGGACGCATCGCTGCGGTACTTTGGCGCAATTTCGATACCCGGATTCACAGCGCCGGGCGCAGCTTCCGGCTCCGCTGGCGGGCCGCTCTGCAAAACTGTGTCGGTGAGCATGGACGGCAGCACGCATGTGCCGAACAGCGCGGTCACGGGCGCGTTTGGCATGGGCAGCCGATTCGGGTCGAGCGGCGCCGCGAAGTCCATCGTGCCGGACTTTCCGGAGCTGATCAGGAACGCCGATCTCGTTGTTGACATTGAAGAAAAGCTGGAGGACGCCTCCCCGGAATTTAAGGCGTTTGCGGACAATTTCGAGGCTGCGGCGGGAAAAATCAAGAGCTTCATAGGAGGCTTGTTTTGAAAAAGGCG
>JAISFK010000217.1 GCA_031263625.1 Clostridiales bacterium | reverse complement strand
GGCTCCGGCGCCTGCCCCTGCCCCTGCCTCTGCTCTGGCATTGGCGTTAAAGTCGGCTCTAGCTCCGGCGCCGGCTCGTCGCCCGCCGGCGCTATCGGATCGAGCGCCCCGGCCGCCCTGGCCATCGCGGAGCGGGACGCAGCCATGCCGCCGTAAATCGCGCCGAGCATGGAATTGCCGCCGAGGCGGTTCGCGCCGTGGTACTGGCAGCAGCACTCGCCCGCCGCGTACAGTCCGGGCAGCGCCGCGCAGTGGCCCTCGTCAACCTGTATGCCGCCCATAAAATAGTGGATGCCGGGCGAAACGGGGATCGGGCTCTCGCGCGGGTCGAGGCGCAGGAGCGCCAGGCAGTCGTCCACCGTGTCCCGAAGCCTTTCGCGCATGGCCGCTTCGGGCACGCGCCTCATGTCGAGCCAGGCCGGCCCGCCAAGCAGCGCCATCTCGCGGGAGATGACGTCGCGGGGCGCCAGGTTGCCGAGCTCTGGGTGCATTTCCTCCATGAAATGCCACGGCTTCCCGCCGCGCAGCGCGAACAGCCGGCCGCCCTCCGCGCGCGCCGCCTCGCTGATGAGCAGGCGTTTTCCGGGGATGGCCGCAGTCGTCGGGTGGTACTGGATGAACTCGCAGTTCGCTATGGGTATCCCCATTCTGAAAAGCGCCGCCGCGGCTTCCGCCGTGTTGTCCTTTGAGCCCGTCGTGCTGCCGAACAGGCCGTGCATGCCGCCCGCCGCGACGATTACCGCGCCTCTCAGATTTACTGTCTCGCCGGTGCGCGTGTCCCGGACGGCGCAGCCCGCGCAGGCGCCGCCCTCTGTCAGGAGCCGCGCGAGGCCGTGCTGGCTGTGCCGCCGTATAAGCCCTCGGGCTTCGTATTTTCGCGCCTCCGCGATCAGCGCGGTCATGATCTGCTTTCCCGTGCCGCTCTGGGCGAAAGCCGTCCTTTTTTTCCTCTGCCCGCCAAAATTGCGCAGGTCGAGCTCGCCGCCGCTCTGAACATTGAACACCGTGCCAAGAGCCGCAAGCCGCCTGACAATGCCCGGAGCGGCCTCCGCGAGCGCGCGGGCGGCGTTCGGGTCGGCGAGCCCCGCGCCCGCCGCCATGGTGTCCGCAAAATGCTCCGCCGCGCTGTCCCCCTCGCCCATCGTGTCGAGCGCGGCATTTATGCCGCCTTCGGCCATCGCCGACTGCGCCCGCTCGGACGGCATCGCGGACACAAGCGTTGCCTCGCGGCCGTTTTCCGCCGCCACGATCGCGGCGGACAGCCCGGCAAGCCCCGCCCCTATGATGATGATCGGCTCTCCCGCCATTTTCGCCGCCAGTCCCTTTCAAATTTAATGCGGGCTCTGCGCCTGCAAAGCTTTGCCTTCATGCCTGCCACCCGACGTAGTAGGCGACGACGGCGACCGTAAAAAGCAACAGGAACAGGGAGAGTATCAGGAATATGTCGCCCCGCCGCTCCCTGTGCGCCAAAATTCCCAGCGAAACGAGCAGGGGGCGCGCGTTCATCGCAATATGCGCGAACAGCGCGGCAATCAGAAGCATTTGCGCCGCCATGCGCGCCGTCGTGAACTCGAACAAAATGTACTGGCCGCCGGCCTCGCCGCCGAAAAGCCCGAAATGCAGGCAGGCCAAGACGAGCAGGCACAGCCCGCTGACGCGCCTGGCCCAAAACAGCGCGTTCTGCCGCAGATAGAGCCTGCCGCCGCCGCGAACGGCCCTGGCCGTCGCCAAGGCGCCGAGCGCGGCGTGAACGGCGGCGAGCGCAACCCCCGCCCACGCGAGAGGCTTCATAGCGCCGTTTCCCAGCCCGAGCAGCATGAAGCTTCCCATCGCGCCGTGGAGCAGGAATATGGCTATCAGCGCCGCCGCGAGGATGGCGTTCCATTTTTTCCGCATGGGCTACGCCCCCGGCGCCGCGATGTCCACGGCCTCGCAGTTCGCCGGCGTTTCGGGGGCGGCGCCGGCGCCGGACAGGAGCAGCAGGTCGAACTTGCCGCAATAGGCGCGGGAGGCGAACATGGTTTCGCTGCACGCGCGCACTTTTACGTCCGCGCCGTATTCCGCGATCCGCTCCGCGAGCGTTTTTGCGAAGCGCTCCGCGTATGCGTCGCCGTCTATCACGGCAAGGCGGATCGCCGCGCCGGAAAAGGCGAAGGAGCCTGCGGCGGCGGATGCGGACGCGGCAGCAACGGGGGCAACGACAGCAGGGGCGGCGACAGCGGTGGCCGCGCCTGCTGCATTTGCGGCGGCGGATGCGGATGCGGCGGCATTTGCGCTGGATTCCGATGCGGCATTGCCGCCGACCGCCGATGCGGCATTGCCGCCAGATGCCGCCCGCACAATGGCGAGCCGCGCCGCCGCTTCCGCCAGGCGCGCGGACTCCCCGTTCATGACGAGCGTGTAAGCGGACGGCGCCTCCCGGCTTGCCGCGGCCGCCTGTCGAACCGTTTTCGTCGCGCCCGTGACGGCGTCCACAAAAGAGAGCGGGGAACTGGCCGCCGCGCCAAGCGCGGCGAGCAGGGCGACGGTCACGGCGGCTATGGCAATCCTGCGCCTCATGCCGTCCCTCCGGGCTGGGAGGCGGGCGTTTCGGCGCCCGGCCGAATCGCCATGGCCCGCGCCGCGTTCAGTATCGCTATGACGGCGACGCCGACGTCCCCGAACACGGCGGCCCACATATTTGCCAGGCCGAGCGCGCCGAGCGCGAGTATCGCGGCCTTCACGCCAAGCGCAAAGACAACGTTCTGCCACACGATGGCCTTCGTTTTGCGGGCGATCAGAATCGCGTCGGCTATTTTGGACGGCTCGTCGGTCATCAGCACGACGTCGGCGGCCTCGATCGCCGCGTCCGATCCCGCGCCGCCCATGGCGCAGCCCACGTCCGCGCGGGCGAGCGCGGGCGCGTCGTTGATTCCGTCGCCGACGAAGGCGATCTTCCCCTTGCCCTCCAGCCGCGCCAGCCTCTCCAGTTCCTCAAGCCTCTCCACCTTCTGGCCCGGCAGCAACCCCGCGCAGAATGCGTCCAGCGCAAGCTCGGCGGCGATGCCCGCCGCAGCCCTCTGGCTGTCGCCCGTGAGCATTGCGACTTTCTTCACTCCGAGGCTTTTCAGCGCCGCGACGGCCCGCCTGCTGTCAGGCTTCACGGTGTCAGCGACTGAAATGCGCCCCGCGTATCGGCCGTCCGCCGCGACATGGACGACGGTGCCGGATTCCTCGGCGGCAGGGGAAGCTATGCCTGGCAAGCCGATATATGGCAAGCCTGCCTCGGGCAGGCTGATATCTGGCAAGCCTGCAGCTTGCAAGCCGACATTTGGCAAGCCTGCGTCGCGCAAGCTGATATCCGGCAGGTCGGCGTCGCGCAAGCCTATATCTGGCAAGCCCGTGTCGGGTGTGTCTATGCCGTCGAGCAGGCCGGCGCTCCCCGCGAGAATAGTTCTGCCGCCAATCCTCGCCCGGACGCCAAAGCCGGCCAGCTCCTCAAATTCAGCGCCGCCCGCCTCGACGCCCGCGCTGCCGTCCGCGCTGTCGTTCGCGCCATCGCCCAATTCAACGCCAGCGCCGCTGCCCGCCTCGACGCCCGCGCCCATGCACCCGCCCGCGACATCGCCAAACTCCGCGCCGTCGCCCAATTCAACGCCCGCATTGCCGCTCGCCTCGACGCCCGATTCGCTGCCCGCGCCGCCGCCCGCCTCGGCGAGCTCGTCGCGCGCGCGCCGTATGGAAATGGCGATCGGGTGGGTTGACGCGCTTTCGGCCTGGGCCGCCAGGCGCAGCAGCCCGCCGGGCGAAAAGCCGTCCGCGGGAACAACGCTTGCGACCGTGAACACGCCTTTCGTCAGCGTCCCCGTCTTGTCGAAAACCACGGTGTCCACGCTGTCCAGGGCCTCCAGGCAGCTGCCGCCCTTGACGAGTATCCCGTTTCTGGACGCGCAGCCAATGCCGCCGAAGAAACTCAGCGGGATGGATATGACGAGCGCGCACGGGCAGGACGCGACAAGGAACACGAGCGCGCGCGGGATCCACTCGGAAAACGCCGCGCCGGGCAGCGCCAGCGGCGGCACGACTGCCAGCAGAGCCGCCGCCAGGACGACGGCGGGCGTGTAGCGGTGCGCGAACCTCGTGACGAAGCTCTCCATCCTGGACTTCCTGCCGCTCGCGTTTTGCACCAGCTCAAGTATTTTCGACACGGTTGACTCGCCGAACGCCTTCGACACCCGTATGCCCAGCAGGCCGCTCCCGTTGACCGAGCCGGACAGGGCCTCGCTTCCGGGCGCCACGTCGCGGGGCAGCGGCTCGCCGGTCAGCGCGGAGGTGTCCAGCGCGGAGCGGCCCTCGACGACGATGCCGTCCAGCGGGACTTTCTCGCCGGGGCGGACGACTATGATCTCGCCGACGGCGACTTCATCAGGCGGGACGCGCTTCAGCTTATCGCCGGCCCTGATATTCGCAAAGTCCGGCCGAATGTCCATCAGCGCGGCGATGGATCTGCGCGAGCGCCCGACCGCCAGGCGCTCGAATATCTCGCCCACCTGAAAGAAGAGCATGACCGCCACGCCCTCCGGGTATTCGCCGATGGCGAACGCGCCTATCGTGGCGATTCCCATCAAAAATTTCTCGCCAAACACCTGGCCTTTCAGTATGCTCCTCAAAGCGCCCCACAGGACGTCCGCGCCAACCAGCAGGTACGCCGGGAGAAAAAACAGCAAGAGGCCCGGCGCACCTTCCGGGCCGGCCGCCATGCCTGCGGCGAGCAGGGCCGCGCCCAGGCCCAGGCGCGCGTAGCCGAGAACGTCCCGCAGGCGCGCAGGCTCCCTTTTTTGCCCCGGCTTTGCTGCGGCGGCCGCCGCCTCGGCCACAACGATGTCAGGCTCGTACTGCCTCGCGATGCGGCCCGCCTCGGCGACAATGCCCTCCAGCTTGCCGATGTCGCCCAGCGCGAGCGACAGCTTCTGCGTGGCGAAGTCAATGGAGGCGTCGTCCACGCCGTCCAGCTTTCGTATGCGCTTCTGCATCTTTTCGGCGCACATCGGGCAGCACAGCCCGTCCAAGATGTATTCCCTGCGGATTGCCGCTTCCGCCGCCATGGCTCGTTCCTTTCCAAGCGTCGCCGCCTTTTCGCCTAATGCCGGCGCGCCGTGCGCACTGCGAGTTGCCGCCCGCCGCCGCGCTACCGCCGTAGTGTTGTTGCTCGCCGCCGCACCCTACAGCGCTTTTGTTGCGATGTCCTCGTCGATTTCGGCCGCGATCGCCGAAACGGACTCGAAAATCGCGCTTTCGTCGGCGTCGAACACGACGGTGATGGAGGCGTTGGGGTAGTCCACATCCGCGCTTTTGACGCCCGCCAGGCTTCTGGTTTCCCGCTCGATGGCCGCGGCGCAGTTTTCGCAGCACAGCCCCTCCAGCAGGTATGTCTTTGAAATAGCCATAGTGACACGCTCCTTAGTTTCGTTTTATTTTTTTGCCATTGCATGTTATTGCTCGTCATTGCATGTTGCTGTTTGCCATTGCTTACTGCTGCTCGC
>JAISFK010000150.1 GCA_031263625.1 Clostridiales bacterium | reverse complement strand
GAAGCGATGGGTGGCGTTAGCAGGATTGATTGTCCTGCCCCGTTATGGCGTAAGCTTTAGCGAGGCGGGATTTTTTGATTTTGCGTTCCCTTCCGGAATAATAATATGAAAGAAGGTCGGGACAGTGGAAAAAACAGCGGAAACAGCGGAGACAATGGAAACAGCGGAGACAGTGGGGAAAAGCAATGCGGCCCGAGCCGGCGCGGAAGGCGGCGGGAGCGGCGGCAACGCGGCGGGCGCGGGGAGCGTGGCGGGCGCGGGGAGCGCAGCCAGCGTGGACGCCGGTGTGGGTGTCAGCGCGGGTAACGCAGCCGGCGCGGAGAACATAGCCGGTGTGGGTGTCGGCGCGGCCAATGTCAGCGCCAGTGCAAGCGCGGCCAGTGTCAGTGCCCGCGCCAATGCCAGCGGGGGCGCGGCAGGCGCAAGCGCCGGCGCGGGCGGCGATTTTGCTGGCGGCGATGCAACAGGCGGCGGCCGGGCAAGGCTGCGGGAGGTGGCCGCGAGCGAGAAAAAGGGCTTGGGCATCTCCGACGTGCTGCTGATAGGCATTTTGCTCGCCGTCGGGGCGGTTCTCAAGTTTTTCGTCGGCTCGATCATCAATTTCGGCATGAAGCCCAACTTTATCATCGCCATGTACTGCCTCACGATCCTGCTCGTCAGGCCGCGCGTCCGCGAGGCGCTTATAATCGGCGTGCTGGCCGGCGCGATCTGCCAGGTGTTCCCCGGCCAGCCATACATCAACCTGATCAGCGAGCCGTTTGGCGCGGTGGCCATGGCGCTGCTCATCATGGTCCCCGTGGGCGCGGGCGGCAAAATGATGCCCGCCAAAATACTCGCCTGCACGTTCCTGAGCACGCTCGTCAGCGGGTTCACGTTTATCGGCGTCATGTACATCGCGTATTACAGCGGGGCGAACATCGCGCCCACGCCTCTCGCGGCGTTTATGGCCATCATATTCGGGACGGCGACGATCAACGCCGTCATAGTGCAGCTCCTGTACATACCGCTCAAGCTCGCGCTGAAAAAATAGGCGCGGGCATGGCTGGCGCCGCAGGCGTTGTGGCAGGGGGCAGCATGGCAAGGAATCGGCGCGATGGGGGCGCTAGCGCGATGGTGCGATGGGGCGCGGGCGCGGCATGGCAATGGCGAGTGTAGCGTGGCATAGCGCGCGGGGCATATGGCGCGGGGCGTTGCGCGCGGGCGCGGCATGAGGAGCGGGCGGGCAGAAAATCGGGAGGATTTGCGGAATGGCTGCGGGGATGATCGATATCAGGCGCCTGAGCTTTCGCTATAGCGGCAGCGAGTCGGACGCGCTGCGCGACATAACGCTGAGCGTCGAGGAAGGCGGGTTTTTGGGCATTATCGGGCCGGGCGGGGCGGGCAAGTCCACATTGACTTACGCGATCAACGGCGTCATCCCGCACCATTTTCGCGGCGATTTTTACGGCGAGGCCGTCATCGACGGGATCGACACGGTCGGATCGAGCCCGCAGGAGCTCGCCATGCGGGTCGGCAGCGTCCTTCAGGACATAGACAGCCAGATGGTGGCGTCGGTGGTCGAGGACGAAATCCTGTTCGGGCTGGAGAATTTCGGCGCGCCGCGCGGCGAGATTGAAAATCGCATCCGGGACGCCCTGGCGACGGCGGGCATATCGGAGCTGCGCAAGCGCTCCATCCGCTCCCTGTCCGGCGGGCAGAAGCAGAAGGTCGCCATAGCCGCCATCATGGCGCTGCTGCCCAAGATCATCGTCCTCGACGAGCCGACCGGGGAGCTTGACCCGAGGGCCAGCAGAACCGTGTTTGAAACGCTGAGGGCGCTGAACAGGGAGCACGGCATCACCGTCGTGGTCGTCGAGCAGAAGATCATGCTGCTCTGCGAATTTGCCAAGCGCCTCGCCGTCATGCAGGGCGGGCGGCTCGTGCTGGAGGGCGAGGTGAGCGGCGTGCTGCAGAGCGCGGACGCGCTTGAGGGCATCGGCGTCAACATCCCCAGGATCGCGACGCTCGCGCGCGAGCTGCGAAATCGGGGCCTGTACGGCGGCGCGATACCGCTGAACATCGAGCAGGCCGCGGACATGGTCAGGGCGGCGGCGTCGGGCGGCGGCGCGTGACGCGGGCGATTCCCGCAATGCGGGTTACGCGCGCGGCACAGGGCAATGCGCACGGCGCGGGCGGTCTGCGCGGCGCAAGAATTGCAGGATGGAGAAGGCGCGGCCAATGCTTATATTTGAAAAAGTGAGCTTCAACTACGGCGCGGGGCAGCCAAAAAAGCGCCGGGGCAAAAAAACCGGCGCCGCGCCGCCGGAGCAGCAGGGGCGCGAGCGCAGGCAGGGACAGGAGCATGAGCGTGAGCACGGGCGCGAGCCTGGGCGCAAGCAGGGACAGGAACAGTGGCAGGGGCCTGAACCCAGTCGCGAGCGCGGGCAGGAGCATGAGCAGGGGCATGAGCAGGAGCGTGAGTTTGGGCGCAAGCAGGGACAGGAACCTGAGCCCAAGCGCGAGCGCAGGCAGGAGCAAGAGCATGAGCATGAGCGCCTGCTCGGGGCGACCATATCGGACGTGACGTTCAGGCTCAACGAGGGGGAGTTTGCGGCCCTCATGGGCGAAAACGGGGCGGGCAAGTCCACGCTCTGCCGCCTGTGCAATGGGCTGCTGCTCCCGGATTCGGGCAGCGTCACGGCGTGCGGGCGCGACACGCGAACCGCGAGAACCAGCGATATCGCGGCGGGCGTGGGCTTCCTGTTCCAGAATCCGGACAGGCAGCTCTGCCAGAACACGGTCAGGGACGAGATCATGTTCGGCCTCGACCTGACCATGCCCGGCTCCGCCGAGCCGGAGCG
>JAISFK010000147.1 GCA_031263625.1 Clostridiales bacterium | reverse complement strand
GACAGGGAGGAAGAAGAAAATGAAACGACTGGCAAGATCCGCAAAATTCGCAAGATTCGCAAGACTGGCACGATTGACAAAAGCCCTGGCGCTGGCTCTGGCCGCCGTCATGGCGCTCGGCCTGCTCTCCGCGTGCGGCGGCGCCAATCAGGCCGCAAACACGACGGAAGCGGCGTCCACGACGGCAGCGCCCGCCGCGACCGAGGCCGATGCCGCTGCGGAGGCTCCCGCCGCGACGGAAGCGGCGGCGACGACTGCCGCGCCCGCCGCGACTGAGGCCGCGCCCGCGACTGAGGCGGCGCCTGCGGCCGCCGGCGGCAACGCGGATCGCGAGCGCGTGACGATCCGCTACATGCAGTACGGCTACGTGATCGACAACGCGGCGGCCATCGCGGCCGACCCCATCCTCAACGCGGTGGAGGACGCCGCCAACGTGGACATCGAGCTGGAGGGCTTCTCCGAAAACTACATGGCGAACGTCGAGATGCAGCTCACCGCCGGGATCGCCCCGGACATCTTCACGGTCTTCGACTTCGACATGGCCGACAAGTGGATCAAGGACGGCGCCCTGCACGACATCGGCGCGATCGTCAACGCCGATCCGGCGCGCTATCCCATCCTGCACAAGATCATCAACGCCCCGGAGTACAAGATGTACAACTCTGTCCACGCGGGCAGCCCTGACAGCACGTATGCCATCTACTCCATGGCCAGCAGCCTGAACTGGGCCGGCCCCGTGCTCTACCACAAGGACGTCATGGAGGCCGCCGGGTACGCCGAGCCGCCCAAGACGGTCGAGGAGTTTGCCGACTACGCGAAGAAGGCCGGCGCCAGCGGCGTCAGCGGCTGGTGGCCCCGCAACAACAAGCTGGGCCGGCTCGTCGAGCTGGACATGGCCATGTTCGCCCCCAAGGGCACCACGATGGTGGCCCCCAGCGACGGCGATCCGTGGGACGGCCTGAAGCCGGTCGGCGGCGTGGAGGGCGAGTGGAAGGTCATGACCACGTCCGAGGAGACGAAGGCCGTCCTCAAGACGATGGCTGAAATGTACGCGGCCGGCGGCATCGACGTCGGGCTGGGCGTGAAGGACGACTTCGCCGAGGCGAAGCCCGACTGGCAGAGCGGCCGGATCGGCGCCTTTGGCCACGGCTTCAGCAACTATCTACAGGTGCGCGACTTCATCGACGAGGCGATCGCGGCGGTCCCCGGCAAGACATGGGAGGACTACAAGCTCGGCGGCCTGATGGAGGGCACGAAGATCTACACCACGCCCTACTGGCTGGGATGGTACTGGATGATCCCGACCACCTGCGCGGCGCCCGACCGCGTGCTGGACTTCGTGGAGTTTTTGGCCACCGACGCCGGGCAGGATCTGCTGTTCCTCGGCGTGGAGGGGCTGCACTACACCAGGAGCGGCGGCGAGATCGTCTTTGACGAGGACGCCTGGCTGGAGCAGGGCAAGATCTACACCGTCGAGGACGGCCGGCACCAGTCCATCCCCTTCACGTACCTGTTCACCGCGCAGCAGTACCAGGCGCGCCTTGAGACTGACCCCGACTGGTTCAACGCCATGCTCAACCCGATCATCCCCGAGTTGCCGGACACCCCGCTCAAGGAGTATGTCACGGGCGTGCTGGATTCCTACCGCGACGACGCGATCGTCATCCTGCCGCCATATTTCTCCATCGTGACGTATCCGACGGAGATGGCGGAGACGATCGCCAAGCTCAAGGAGATCACGCTGCGCAACATCCCCGCCTTCATCACGGGGCAGAAGGACATCGACGCCGAGTGGGCCGCCTATGCCGCCGAGTACGAGGCTGCGGGCGTGGCCGGCGTGGAAGCGGCGTTCAACCAGGCCCTGAGCGTCGCGAAGGACGTATACAGCCAGATCAACGGCTAGTCCGCGCCTGGCTGGCTGGGGCGGCGGTTTCGGCCGGGGCGGCGGCAATGGCTGCGGCCAAAAGCCGCCGCCCCGGCACGGCACGGCCGCAGCACGGCACAGCACGGCACGGCCGCAGCACAAAAATAAGGAGGCCGCAATGGCACACCCGCTTATCGCAGAGCGAAAACAGGCGCGCCTGCTCTCCCCGGGGGTGAAGCAGGCGCTGGACGAATATTTCATCAGGCGCGCGTTCGAGCTGGCCGAGTGCCTGATGAAGGACGGCGACCACGGGCCCAAGAGCGCCGAGCCGCCCGTCATCCCGCACATACGGGCGGCATCCCGCTCCGTCGTGTACTACGGCGACGAGTTTCACGGCTCCTACAACCACCACAACCAGATCGGCAAGTTCAAGGGGCTGTACTATTTCGCATGGAGCAACGGCTTCCGCAACGAGGAGGACGCCGGGCAGCGGGTGCTCGTCGCGTCCTCGCCGGACGGGAGGGCCTGGGGCGCCCCCAGCCCGGTCGTCGAGGCGGCGCCCGGAACCGCGTGGGCGCACAACTGCGTGGCGCTGAGCGCCGACGCCGAGCACATGCACGTCGTCGTCATGTCCGAGGAGACCGAGCACGACGAGACGGTCACGGGCATGAGGCGAATCAAGCCGGAGGACGCCTATATCGACGTCTACCGCTCGTCGGACGGCCGGCGGTTCGAGAAGGCGTTTTCCTACGGGAAGGGCATCAAATGGATTTTCGAGGCGCCGCGCCCCGTCGCCCAGGGCGGGCTGCTCTGCCTGTGCACCACGAAAAAGGACGGCCCCGCCGCGCTGCTGTGGCCCGACGGGAACATGCTGTCCATGCCGCAGGTCATCCCCATCGCGGAGCCGGAGGGCGCGTGGTTCCCCTACGGCGAGAGCACGTGGTATCAGCTGGATTCGGGGCGGATCATGGCCTTTTGGCGCGACGAGGGGATGTCCTGCCGGCTGTACTGGAATTTCTCCGACGACGGCGGGCGCAGCTGGAGCGCGCCCATCCTCACGGACATACCGGACTCCATGAGCCGCGCCTACGCGGGGCGACTGGCCGACGGGCGCTACTTTCTGGTCAACAACGCGGTGCCCATCCTGCTGGACCGGCGGGCCCTCACCATGCTGGTCAGCGACGACGGCGCCTGCTTCGACAAGGTGTTCATGATCAACGACAGCCCTGCCGAAATGCGCCGCCTGGGCCTGCTCAAGGCCAACGGGCACCAGTACCCCTGCTGCCTCGTGGACGGCGGGCGCCTGCTTGTCGCCTACGACGCCAACAAGGAGGACATCATGTGCGAGGTCATTGA
>JAISFK010000139.1 GCA_031263625.1 Clostridiales bacterium | reverse complement strand
AAATGAAAAAATATCGTATCCAACTTTCCTACTTAGTGTAACACGGCCGGGCGAAAAAGTACATTACAATTACATAACAATTTTATGTTATTTCTGTTAAGAGCCGCCGGCGCTGTCGCAGTTCGACGCCATACGGCAGGAATACGAGCTGTCGCTGTACTCCGGGGCGCTCGAAAACTGGGAGCAGCTGTACGCGGAGATGCTGGGCAAGATGCAGGCGGCGGGCTCAGGCAGGATCCTCGGGGAAATCCAGCGCCAGGCGGACGAGTACCTGGCGTCCGCATAAGACGCATAAGACGCATAAGACGCACAAGAATAGTATTAAAGCAGGGAAAGCGGACGCGCCGCCTGCCCGGCGGGCGCCTGCTTCCTATACTGACGGGCATTTGAATTTTCCATTATAACGCGAAGGCCATGCGGCGGGAGGCGGCTCCGCGAAATCCGAGGAAGCGGGGAAGAAGCAGAGATTTTCGCAATGGCGGGGAGTTTCGCAATGGCAGGAAGTTTCGCACTAGCGTTACCGTTCCTCCCGCCGCTCCAGCCCCTTCAAAACCCCGCGCATCCGTTCGGTCACGTCCGGGTCGGCGAGCGGCAGGCGAACAGGGCCGACCGGGCAGACTTCGTGCGTAAGCCTCTTGAGCAACGCCGGAACGACGCTCGGCCCGAGGATTTCGCAAAGCGGCAGGAGGCGTTCCTGCTCGCGCCGCGCCGCCGCAAGGTCGCCGCGCTCATAAGCCGCGTACAGCGCGGAAAGAATTTGCGGGGCGATGTTCGTTGTGGCGGCGATCGCGCCGGTTCCCCCCTCGAGGAGGCAATCGAGAATCAGGTTGTCCGAGCCCGAGAGGACGGAGAAATCCTGCCCCTTTGTCAAGGCGATATATCGTTTGATGTTCCCGATGTCCCCGCTGGAATCCTTGATCCCCGCGATATTGGGGTGCTCCGCGAGGCGGGCGACCGTCTCCGGCTCAAGCGCGACGCCCGTCCGAAAGGGAATATTGTAGAGCACCACGGGCAGGGTTGCCGCGTCGGCAATCCTGCGGTAATGCGCGATCAGCATCTCCTGCGTCGGCGCGACAAAGTACGGCGTGACGACGGAATACGCCTTGGCGGGAATATCCCGCACGGCTTCCAGCATCCGCAGGACGTCCAGGGTCCCCGGCATGCCGACGCCCACATACAAATCCCCTCGCCCGCCGATGGCGTCGGCCCATGCGCGCGTCGCCTCCGCCTTTTCCTCAGTGGACATGGCGTAGCCCTCGCCGGTCGTCCCAACGGCGAATACCGCGCGGATGCCGTTGTCGAACAGGTGCGCGCACAGGCGGGAAATACCGGGATAGTCGATCTCCTGCGCCGCGGTCATGGGCGTGACCGCGGCGGCGATGATTCCTTTAAGTTCCATGCACTCTCCTCTTATCCGTCACGCAAGGGAATGGAAATTTTTTATGATATGGAAGGTCGTATAGTTCGCGTCGTGGTAATTGCGCGGGCGGTTGAACGCTGTGCGGCAGACGAAAACGATATCCTCGCCATTGAATTGGAAATCGCAGTACTGAAAGCCGGTATCGCCGGGCGGCAGGTGCCGGTAGTCCACGAGCCGCTTGACGATCTTCCATGAAATCAGGTCGTCCGACGCCGCGAGCGACAAAACGCTGCGCATGCTGTTGGGCATGCCGTCCACGTACTCCGAGCAGATGGCGAAATACTTTTTCGTGGCCGGATCCTGCCGCAGCTGGAACTTGGAATTGCTGCCGCCGTTCATCTCCACGATCCGCAAAAAGGCCAGCGGCTTTTCAGGGCGATCGGCGTCGGCGAGCAGCTGGATGGCGCGCCCGTGGTTGGGCTGCGCGTCGTTAATCTGGTAACGGAGCATATTGATCAGCTCGCCCTTGGGCGAGACGACCATATTGCCCTCCAGCGCGCCTGAGGATTGCCCGACGACCGCGCCGGGCCAGCTGGGATCATAGCGCAGAAAGGAATCGGACAGCGCCCAATTATCGGCCTTCAAGAGGTCGGATCCGGCGTCGATGGAAAGCATGCCCTGCCCGTGCCCGCGATCGGCCTCCCAGGAGCCGAAGTCGATCGCGGTGCAAAGCCTGCCCCCGTGCTCGATCACGGGCATGGGCGCCTTGTGCGGCCCGGAGGCGCAGAACATGCCGCTTCCGCGGAATATGGGCGTCGGGGCCGTCCATGTGGCGCCTTCGTCGTCCGACGCGCCAATGAGCAGATCGCCGTACTCCGCCGCGTGCGCGAGCATGTGCAGGCGCCCCCTGTGGACGAACAGCTTGCCCCAATAGCAGGGGAAGAGGTCGTTCAGGTAATGCCAGGTCGCGCCCTGGTCGTCGGAATAGTACAGGAGCGTCAGGTTTTGCGGCCGGCGCCCCGCGAAGAGATCCATCGAAACGACGAAGCGGCCCGACGGCAGAATCGCAATCGAAGGCGAGCAGAGCGCCTTGCCCGAAAAAGCATACGCGTCGTCGAGCGGATGCAGGTAATGCACGACGGCGTCCCCTGGCACAAAGCCCGTGCGGAACAGGCGGAGCATGCTTTTGCCCTCCGCGCCGTCGCGGCGGACGAACATTTCGTAGTCGCATTCTTCGGCAAGGCCGTCAAGGACTGCCTCTGGCCCGGCGAGCGCCACCTCCTCCATGGGGGACTCTCCTCTATGGCGGCGGAAGCAGAGCGTATGGCCTCCGCCATATCCCCTGTCGAACCATTCGAGCCTTGCGCCAAAGCGCGTCGGCGCGATGCGGGCGATATACGGGAGAAGGGTTTCCGCCTGCCGGTCAAGCGGCAGGAAGGGATGGTACTGCCAATATGTCACGCCTTTCATGAAAGCACCTCTTTCGCTCAGGTCAGCCCTTGATGGAGCCGACCATCACGCCTTTTACGAAGTATTTCTGCACGAACGGGTACAGGCAAAGGATCGGAAGCGTGGAGACGATGATGACCGCGTACTTCATCGATTCGGCCAGCATGGCCTGGCGGGTGAAATCGTCGCCGCCGGAATCCATGCTCATCTCGCGCATGAAGCCCTGCTGGCTGACGATCAGGTCGCGCAGCACCAGGCTGAGCGGCATATGCGCCTGCTCCTTCAGGTAAATCATGGCGTTGAACCATGAGTTCCACTGGGCGACCGCCGCAAACAGCACCAGCACCGAGATCAGCGCGGGCGAGAGCGGGACCACCATGCGGACGAAGAAGCGCGCGTGGTTGCAGCCGTCGATCGTCGCGGCCTCGTACAGCTCGTCCGGGATTGACGAGGACATGAACGTTCTGGCGATGATGGTGTTGTAAACGCTGACGGTTCCCATGACTACGATCAGCAGCGGATTGCCGATCAGGCCAAGCTGCTGCATGAAGAGATACGTGGGGATCTGCCCGCCGGAGAAGAACATCGTGAACGTCATGAACGCCATTATGAAGCCCCTGAAGGGCATGCTTTTGCGGGACAGTGCATAGCCCGCCATCATCGTCACAATTACGGAGATGAGCGTATACGCGACGGTATAGAGTATGGTGTTGCGGTAGCCGGTCCAGATGGGCCCGTACTCGACGACCTTTTGGTATCCCTCGAACCCGATATTTTTCGGGAACAGGACGACGCGCCCGAAAGCCACGTCCGACGGAGCGCTGACGGACGCGATGACGGTAAAATACAGCGGATACGCCACCAAGAGCAGCAAAAGAAGGAGCACCGCGAATACGGCGGCATCGAATACGCGGTCCGAGAAAGCGCCACTGATCCTGTTTTTCATGTTCTCCCTCCTTCCCCCTCCCCCTACCACAGCGACGATTCGCCTAGCCTGCCGGCGATCCAGTTCACCAGCATGATCATGGCATAGTTGACGGCCGAGTTGAAAAGGCCGATCGCGGTCGAGAGCGAATACTGCCCTTCCCTGATGCCGATCTTGTAGACGTAGGTATTGATGATCTCAGATGCGCCGATATTGAGCGAATTTTGCATAAGGAAAGCTTTTTCAAAGCCGACGGACATGA
Organism: Clostridiales bacterium; assembly: GCA_031263625.1. Taxonomy (GTDB): domain Bacteria; phylum Bacillota; class Clostridia; order WRLR01; family WRLR01; genus JAISFK01. The sequence goes on along the minus strand of JAISFK010000139.1, from coordinate 5,683 downwards.
TCTTTCCGCTCTCGAGGATCAGCATGATGACGACCGTGGGCAGGATCGCCGGGATATCGATGTGCAGTACCCGCTTGAACTTCGTCGCGCCGTCCACCATCGCCGACTCGTGCAGAGAAGGATCGACCGAGGCCAGCGCGCCCAGATAGATGATTGAGCCCCAGCCGATGCCCGCCCAGATGCCGCTCCAAACGTACAGGTGCGGAAAGGCGCTGGGGCTTGAGAGGATCATGAGCGGCTCGCCGCTCAGCCCCAGTTTCGCCAGCGCATTGGCGACGATGCCGGTGGAGGGCGAGAAGAACACGTTGATCATGCCTATGATGACCACGATGGATATAAAATGCGGCGCATAGGTCACCGTCTGCACCACTTTCTTGAAGCGGCCGTACCTGCAGCTGTTGAGCGCCAGCGCCAGAAGCACCGGCAGGGGAAATCCCGCCAGCAGCTGGTAGAAGGACAGGGACAGCGTATTGCGCATGATGACCGGGAACATGGGCATGGTGAAGAAGCGCTCGAAATACCTGGCCCCCGCCCATTCGCTCCCGAATATGCCCAGATGGGGCTTGAAGTTCTTGAACGCGATCAGGATGCCCCCCATGGGAATGTAGCTGAAGATGATCAGGTACACGACCGCCGGAAGGACAAAGAGGAATAGCTCCCAATTCAAGCGGATCTGTTTGGCATAGCGCTTGACGCTGCGCCGGCGCGCGGACACGTCCAAAAAATCACCTCCAGCAAACGCAGGGCAAGAAACCGGACGGCTTTTGCCGCCCGGCTTCTCGCCGGTTCGATCACTTAAGCATCAGGTCATACGCCTGCTGCTTGTATTCAAGCCATTTGGCCAGATTGCGGGACTCCATGCCGGCGACGTACCGCTCCCATTCGGCGTCGATGTCGCCTTTGCCCGTGATCCAGTTGGCAAATGTCGTCTTGCGAAACTCGTTCAGATCCGTCTGAAAAAGCTGGAGCTCCTCTTCGTCTTCGACGTCGAGAACCGCGCTGACGTACACGACGTCGCCCTGCGGGACAAACGGCTCATAGACCTCATAGAAGGCCCACGCGCGGGAGCGCTCCGTTTCAACGGTCTGTTCGTAAAAGAAGCTTTCATAGAAGCTCTCGTCGCGCAGGCTGGCGAAGCTGTTGTGCAGGCCCAGATCGCCCGCGTGCGCGCTCATCAGATCGGGCGATTCCTCACTGAAGATGCAGTAGGCCTTGCCTTCGTCATTGTAATCCCACACGACGCCCTGCTTGCCGGTATTGACGTGCATCGTGCCCTCGGGCGTCGCGACGTACTCGGCCAGGCGCAGGGTGGCGGCATAGTCCGGATTGTTCTTGAAGATGACGAACGCCCTTCCTATGCCCGCAGTATAGGCTTGCTTGCGCATGACGGGCTGCTTGCCGTCAAAAAAAGCGGGGCGCATTGAAGCGCTCGAAAGCGCTTCTGCCCCGCTTTTCACCTTTGCGATTGCGACGTCGCGATGATCTGTTTGATGCTGTTCACTTCGGGGGGTATCTAAACAGACACATCAAGGCATCAAGGTGCGTGGAACCGCCGCTTTTTTTTTCAAAATCATGGGTGCGCTGTCTGAAAAGGGATTAATATAATAAGCCCGGCTCGCGCTGGCAAGCAGCGCGAGCCGGGCTGCGCGAGAGATCAACCGCCCAGGTTGATAAACGCGCCGCCATTCATCGGTATGTACGTGCCGTCGGCCCACAGAAACGCTTTGATTTTTGCGGTGCCGGCGTGAATCGCGGTTTCGCTCATCCTGAAATCATAGCTTATGAAGTTTCTGGACGAGGCCGCGTTGGAAGTCTCCGTTAATGTCTGCTTTTGCCCGACAAAGCTTTGATTCACATAGCCCAGCAACTTGCCGTCGCCGTCATATTCCGCCAGGAGCAATATGCCCTCGTCGCCGACGTTTCCGCTCTCGCTCTTGTTGACGACGGTAAACAGGTAGTCCAGCGCCACGTTGCCGTCCGCGGCCCTGGTTCTGTACACCCTCGCCTGCAGCGACAGGCCGTTTGGCGAATACTCGTAGAACGTGGCCAGCCTGTCGGAATCCCTTTGCGCGGAGGCTCCGCTGTTTGCCGTTACGTAGAGATTGGGCGCCAGCGCCTCTTTGTGCGCCACGAAAGCGATTATCTCCTCCTCGACCGTGAGCGTCAGGGCATGCTTGATCCCTTCCGCCGCCGACGAGTTCGAGAAGTAGACGGTGTGCTCGCCGGGCTCGACGACCCACAGCCCGCGCAGCTCGTCGTATGACGCCAGCGACATGGCGTTGAATTCGACGCTCAGCGTCTGGCTCTCCCCAGGCGCGAGCTCGCTCGTCTTCTCATAGCCTTTCAGTTCCTTGACCGGCTTCACCATGGAGACGCCGGGCGCGCCGATGTAGAATTGTGCGACTTCCTTGCCCGCCCGGCTGCCGGCGTTCCGTATTGTGACGGATGCCGTCACCGTGTCCGCGGCGCCGCCGAAAGCCGTCTTGCTGAGCTGCGGGTTAGAGAACTCGAACGACGTGTAGCTGAGGCCGAAGCCGAACGGGTACGACGCTGGAACCTTGAAGGAGTCATAGTAGCGGTATCCGACAAAGATGCCCTCCCTGTACGTGCCGCCGTTTCCGGCGGAGTTGCTGAGCGCGAACTCGCCTTCGGACGGGCTGAGGAAATTGCCGTTCGCGTCCTTGCCAACGACATCGATCGGAACGGTCGTGGGCAGCTTGCCCGATGGGTTTGCGTCGCCGAACAGCAGGTTGGCGATCGGCGTCGCGGCTGCCTCTCCCGTGTTCCAGCACTGAATGATGGCGTCCGCCTTGTCTTTCCAGCTTTCCATCTCAACCCAGGAGCCCGTGTTGAACACGACCACGAACGGGATGCCCTTCGCGTTCGCGAGAGCCGAGCCCTGATCGATCAGCCTTGTCTCCGCGTCCGAGAGGTAGTAGGCGCCTTTTTGGACGCGTATGTCTGCGCCTTCGCCCGATTCGCGCTGGATGACGTACACGACGGCGCTCAGGCTGTCGCTGTAAAACTGGCCGAACCTTTCGTCGGTGAATTGGAGGTCGGTCCTCGCGCCGGTGCTGCTCATCGCGCCGGAAGCCGTGATGCTGGACACTTCGGAGAGCCCGTCCGCGCGCGGGAACTCGGCGGCGCTGGCGGTGTTGATGACCTTGTCGTAGCCGACGACGCTGCGAAGCGCTTCCGGGAGCTGCGTCAGCCTGGCGGCGGCCTCGGCCGTCATGTTGATGCTGCCGCTGCCCGTCCCGCCCCTGTACAGCCTGCTGGCGCCCATGCCGAGGGAGAGTATTTTGCCGCTGGCCGCCTTGTTGAGCGGAAGCGCCGCGCTGCCGCCCACGCTGCCGTTCTTCAGCAGAACGGCGGACTCCTCGGCCAGCTGCATGGCCGTCGCGCTGTTCGACGCCTTTATCTCTGGGTCTGTGTAAAAATGCCACGGGACGCTGTTGAACGTGTTGTGCTTCGAGGCGTAGACGCACAGTTTCCGAAATTCCCGCCTGAACTCCTCTTGGGTGATAAACCCGCTTTCCACGGAGGCCCTCACGTTGTTCGCGTTGCCAGACGCCAGCGCGAATGTGTTTCCGGCCTTTACGAGGCCCGCGTGCGTGGTGGGCGCGATGCCCTCGCTGTAGTAGGGGTACATGTTGTTCGGCGTGTTCGCGTTGCCGTTGCCGGCCGTGCCGTATCCGTTGTAATCAGTCATGAACACGCCTTCATAGCCCCACTCGTCCCTCGGAATGGTGTTGAGGAGATCCCAGTTCTGCGAGGCGTGGATGCCGTTGATGTCGTTAAACGCCGTCATGATTGTCCAAGGCTGGGCTTCCTCGACGGCGTATTGGAACGTCCTCAGGTAGATCTCGCGGATGGCTCTTGTTGACGCCCTGGTTATCCCGTTGGTCCTGTTTGTTTCCTGCTGGTTCATCGCGTAATGCTTGAGCGACACGCCGGCCTGGCCGTCCTTTTGGACGCCGCTGATCTCGGCCGCCGCCGTAAGGCCGGCGAGCATCGGGTCTTCGGAGTAGTACTCAAAGTTGCGGCCGTTCAGCACGCTCCTGTGAATATTGACGCCCGGCGCCAGAATGACGTTCAGCGAGAAGTAGTTCAGCTCTTTGCCCCAGCCGGCGCCCTGCTCGTATGACAGCTCCTTGTTCCACGCCGAGGCGCGCGCCGAGCCGTTCGGCCAATAGGTGACGTTCCTCTCGTAGGCGGCGCCGCTTTCGGCGCTCAGCCTTGCGCCCGCCGGCCCGTCGTAGCTGTGAAGGTCGGGTATGCCGTAGGCTTGCAGGCCGGTCGTCCTCCACGCGCTTCCGGGCACGCCGTTGCCCTGGTTGCCGCCGCCGCCGAAGACATTGTAGATTCCCTGGTTGGCCGTCGTGTTTCTGGGAGCGGCGTCAAAGATTCTGTCGGCCAAATCGATGAGCGACTGCGGCTCCTCGCCGTTCTTGAAGCCGCCGGCCTTCCAGGCGATGAAGCCCGGATCTCTCTTGATCTCCGTCAGGCGGGGCGTGTTCGCGTCAAATGTGTAGCTGAACGACGCCGCGGCGCTGTTGCCGATCCCGTCGCCGCCGGCTATCGCCCTTATGCTGAATTGGGCGCCGTGCTCCAAGTCCCACGGCACCTCGATCGGCCCCGCGTACAGGAATGTCTCGCCGTCGCCCGCCTGCTCCGGGACGGGGTCGGCGCCGTTGGACGTATACCAGATCTTCATATACGGGGACACGTTCGTGGCGGATGTCAGCGCGATTGCCGAGCCCTTGCCGACCGTGGTCCCGCCTGTCGGGAGGTGAAGCGCGGTCGGAACGGAAGCGGTCAGCGTGTACGCGCGCTCCAGCGTCGGGCTGCTGTTGCCAGCGGTGTCAAAAGCCTTTGCCTTCAGCGTGGACGCCGTCAGGATCTTGATGCCGCTCACATACTTTTTGGCAGCCGGGTTGGTTGGCGAAGGCTCGGAGCCGTCCACGGTGTACCAGATCGCGCCGCCGGAGCCTGTGATCGCGTGCGTCAGCGTGATGCCGACCATGCTTGTGTTGGTCAGCGCGCCGGAGGCCCTGTTGCAGGCCACCTCGCCAAGCGACGCGCTGTCTTCCGCCGCCGTGTACTCGGCCGCCGCGACCGCGCTGGGCGCTTTGCCGTCTTGGTAGGCGACGGCCTTGTAAGTGATCGTGGCGCCGACCTCGGCGCCGGCCGGGAAGATGTTCAGCACGCCCGCGTATTCCGTCCCGGCTGTCGCGGACGGCTCGGAGCCGTCTGCGGTGTAGCGGATTTTCGCGTTCTTCCACTCGCTGGGCAGCGTGATCGACAGCGCGGTCGCCCTGGTGTACGAGCCGGACGGCAGCGAGAACGCCGGGCTGGCGACGGCCATGTACTCCGTCAGCGAAAGGCTGTCGATCGCCAGGGATTCCATGCCGCCCACGCCGGGCACCAGCACGGCGCTGACGGCAATCGTGTGCGCGCCGGGCTGAAGGCTTCTCTCAATGGCGACGTCGGACAAGGCTGGCGACGGTATTTCGGCGAGCGGTATGACTACCGGCGCTCCGTCGATCTCAATGACTATTTGCGTCCCCGCGGCCATGTTGTTGCCGCCGCAGCTGACGCTAATCAAATGGGCGCCTGCGATATTTGTCCGAACGGAATAGCTTCTGCTGTCTGAAAGCGTTTCGCCGCCGAGGCTGATTCC
>JAISFK010000109.1 GCA_031263625.1 Clostridiales bacterium | reverse complement strand
GCTCCGTCTTGCCGGTATCCAGCATGCGCTTGTAGTCTTCCGCAAATTCCGCGACTTTTGCCTCGGTTTCGCTGTCCGTGGCGTCCCAGCCATTCTTTTTCTCAAAAGACAGCTTCTCGGACAGCAGCTGGCCCTCCGTCTTTTTTTCGCCTTCGGCCGCGCCGCCGCCGTTGCTGCTGTCGCCGAGCGCGACGTTCAGCACGTTGTCCCGTTCCGCCATGATACTATTAGCCGACATATTAGCCGACACCTCCCTATTTTTGCGCGATGGAGCATATCCTTGTTTTTTATATGCCACGCCGTCCGGCAATTCGCCACGCCCTTTCGCATGTCCGATCCGTCACGCAGGCGCCGCAACTCGCCGCGCTGCCTTTTATGAGCCTATTATACACCTAAAGCGAATAGGGCGCACGTTTTTCTTGCCGCGGGCTTTAGGCCGGCATGGCCCCTGGAATGGCCGCCTGCACTCAGCGGGCTCAGTCCGGAATAGCCCACCCCGGCAAGTATGTCTGGGTGTTGCGGAGCATCCTGCCAAACAGTTCCTCCGCCTCGGCGATGCCCAGCGTCATGAGGCTGTCGTTCAGGAAGACGCTGAAAGCCAGCTCGACGTCTTTGCGGACGCAGGCCTCCACGAGCAGGGTTTGGTTCGCGGCGTGCTTTGCCACCATGGCGTTGACGGCCGGCGGGAGCGCGCCCGCGAAAATCGGGCGAAGACTGTCCCTCCCGAACAGCGCGTTTGTTTCGACGACGGCGCCGATTGGAAGCCCCGGCGCCTGCCCGGCGTTGGGGAGATTGACATTCGTCGCGAGCTCGGACAGCCCGAGCAGCGCCTTTATCTGCTCCGTGCCTTCCTCGCCTGAGCGCCTTGCGGCGAATTTCTCCTGCCCGCCGGCTATCCGGGCCGATTTTTGCAGCAACTCCCGCATCCTGTCCTTTCTGTACGACACCGGGGTCAGCCGGAAGCCCCATTCGGTTGCGGAGTCGGGGCTTTTGAGATACCACGGCGGCATAAATTCGGCAATGTGCCTGTCGCCGGCCGCCGGAATGGCGTGGTAGCGCAGAAACAGGTCAAAGCACACCCTGTTCATGTTCTTGAAGCAGTTGCCGGGATCCATGTCGCTCTCGTCCAGGGCGAAGCCGTCCCGCGCGTACTTTTGCGCGTATTCCGTGAACAGGGGCATCAGATCCTGCGTTTTGCGCGACGCCCTGTCTATCCATGTAAAATGGTTGACGCCGATCACGTTTGTCTGTATTTCGCGCCTGTCTATGCTCTCGGCACCGATTTCGAGCGCGAGCATTTTCGCGAGCAGGCGCTGCGAGTGGAATACCTCGTGGCAGCAGCCGAAAGCCTTTATGCCGGGAAAGACCCTGTACAGCGCGCCGGTGCATGCCGACATGGGGTTTGTGTAGTTGATGACCCAGGCGTCCGGGCAGACGGCCCTGATGGCCTCCGCGAACTCCGCGAACATCGGGACGGCTCGCATGGCCCGCACGACGCCGGCGGGGCCGACCGTGTCGCCCACGGACTGGTAAATCCCGTACTGCTCCGGCAGATGGACGTCGGACTCCATCTCGTCAAAAGTGCCGGGAAGGATCGAGATGACCACGAAGTCGGCCCCCGCAAGAGCTTCGGCCAGCGATTCGCAGGCCAGGTATTCCCATCGCCCCGGCATCCCGGCGTCGGCGCCCAGCAGGTTGCCTATGGCCTCGTTTGCCCTTGCCGCGCCAAAATCGATGTCAAACAGCCGCACCGCGCCCGACAGCTGCGGCTCCAGCGCGAGATCCCCCATCAGCTCCCACGCCCAGTTTCTTGAGCCGCCGCCGATGTACGCGATCTTGATGCCGACCGGTTTCGTAGTTCCAATGTTTCCCATTTGCACGACCGTCCCCTCTCAAATCTTATACTGTTCTCAATGCGCCGCAGAGCTCATATGCGGCAGAGGCGCTCCGCGTTTTCGTGGCATATTTTCCGCAGGGCGTCTTCCGGCAGGTCAAGCTCCGAAATAAAGCGCATATGGCGCAGGCAGTGCTCCTTGTCGAGCCCCACACCCGCACCTACGCCCGCACCCGCATCCGCGCCTGCTCCAGCGCTCGCCTCAACCCCATTCCCAGCCTCCGCGTCTGCCCCATTCCCAGCCTCCGCGTCTGCCCCAGCTCCCGCGCCGGCATCCGTCTCAACCCCATCCCCGGCCTCCGCGCCAGCGCCCCCACTCGCGCCTGCCCCGGATCTGCCCCAGACCGAGTCTGTGCCGAACAGAATCCTGTCGGCCCATTTTTGGAACACGAGGCGCAAGTATTCCCTGTCATGCGGGTAAAAGCTGTCGCACAGCCGCAGCTGGCAGCCAATCGACGTGTCGGCGCACAGGTTCGGGTACGCCGCGAACAGCCCGTCCAGCCGCTCCCAGCCGAGATGCAGCTGGTGGGCGCCGATGAACGCCACGTCCGGGTTGGCGCGGCAGCAGGACAGAAATGCCTGGAGCAGGTCCTCGTTCGTGTACGCGGTGCCGTTTGCCCAGCCCTTCTCCCAATACGAGTTGCGGCCGCCGCCCGTGTACGCGGAGGCCGATAGCCGCTGCGTCACGTGGAAGAGCACGAACATGCCGAGCTCCGCCGCAGCGCGAAAAACATCCTGCCAGTCCCGCGACAGCCAGACGTCGGGCGGGATGTTGTTCTCTATTGCGGGCGCGTTGTGCAGCTTGAGGCATTTTGCGCCCATGCCTGCGGCCGCGCGCAACAGCTCCGGCTCTGGCGAGCGGCAGTCCAGGTGGACGGCCCAGAGCTGGCCCGTGCGCTCGAAGCCCTCCAGCCCGGCGCGCATGCTCTCAAGCCCGTAATATGGGAAATTGTCCATCACGCTGGCGGGCGGCCAGCCCGCGCCCCGCTTTTTGCCGCGCAGCTGCAGAATCAGCATCGCCCGCGCGTTCATGAGCTCCGCGGCGTCCTCGCCGCAACCGCGAATCTGCCCGGCCACGGGCCGATCCGTCCTGCCGCAGAAGTGCGTGTGGACGTCAAAATAGCGCTGCGGGATCGGCTTGCAGTGCATGGCCCATCCCCTGGAGAACCCGCCGTCGGACGAATCCCGCTCCAGCACGTCGGCGCCGTGGGGATACATGCCCTCGTTTCGCCCATATGGCATTTGGCTGCCCAAACCGCGCCACCCCCTGTATTTTCTATTATTATAATATATGGTATCGTTGCCTATAATAATATATTTGCGCGCGCATAAAGTCAAGCGCGAAATCAGCTGTACGCGCCTGCGGCTGTGCGCAACCGGGCGCAAAATCAATAATTATAGTCATAATACTTCGTGAAATCCAGTTCGGCTCGGACTATATGTAAAAATTTATAAATTTTGCTTGACATTCGCGGGACGACGCTATAGTATAAGCATAGAAAACGTTATCACCCATGTTTATTCACGGAAAGGATTATGCCTAAAGCGACATTAAAGGATGTTGCAAAGCGAAGCGGCTTGTCGGTGACGACCACGTCCAGGGTGCTTGGCGGAGGCAACTACCCGATCAGCCAGAGTGCGCGCGGCCGGGTGCTGGAATCGGCCAAGGAGCTGGGCTATGCGCCGAACCTGCTGGCGCGCGGCTTGAAAAATTGCGTCAGCAACGAAATAGCGGTCGTCATGCCGACGATTGAGAATCCGTTTTACACCGCCATGGCGGTGGGCATAGAGAGCGCCCTGGACGGCTCGGGCTACAGCATGTTGCTGTATTTCAACGGGAGGCGCGGCGTGCGGGGCGGCGAGCTCGCGGCGAGCCTGAAAAGCAAAATGGTCGCGGGCGCCATTGTCGCCGCGGACTGCGTTTGCGACGGGCTGGACGCCGTGCTGCTGGACATGCGCGGCAGCGGAGCGCCCGTTGTCGTGGCGGACTACGAGCTCGATCCGCCCGCTGATTTTTGCGGCGTGTATTTTGACTATTTTCGCGGCTCGATGATGTCAACGCGCTATTTGCTGGATCAGGGGCACGAGGACATAGCGTTTGCTACGACGATGATCGACAGGGTTTCGCGCAAGCGCCGCGTGGCGGGGTTTAAGGCCGCGTTGGGGCAGGTTGGCCGGGCTGTTTCCGACGGCGACATTTTCCAGCTGGGCGGGGGCTCCGACTACGCGACCGGGCTCGCCCTTGCGGAGGCCATCGCGGGCGGCAAAAAGAAGTTCACGGCCGTCAGCGCGATAAACGACGCCGTCGCCGCAGGCCTGGTGAACGGCTTTGCGAGGCTCTCGGCGCGCGTGCCGCAGGACATTTCCGTCATGGGCTTTGACGATTCCATTTTCGCGGAGATGACCGTGCCGCCGCTCACCACCGTGGCAGTGCCGGCGGAGGCCATAGGCGAGATGGCGGCCAGGCGGCTGTTGGACTCGTTTGCGGGCTCCGCGGCTGGGCACAGCATTTATATACCGATGGAGCTGAGGATCAGGGACAGCGTAAGGCGCGTATAGAAAAGCAAGCGCTTGCATAGAAAACCCCGCGAAGGGCGAAAATTTTGATTTCGCAGAAATAGGCAGAACATAGTATAGAAAGAAGGTGGGCCATTGAAGCCGGCGCGGCAAACCGCGGCCAGAGGCCACAGCGGCGCGGAAAATTTCGACGAAAAGATGAGGGGCGCGAGAAAGGTCTTTCTGAAAAACTACCAGCTCCTCATCCTCATCCTGCCCGCTTTCGCCGCGACATTCATCTTCTCGTATATCCCGATGTACGGCGTGCAGATCGCTTTCAAGAACTTTCGGCCCAGCCTGGGCATATGGGCAAGCGAGTGGGTCGGGCTGGAGCATTTCGTCCGGCTGTTCCAGTTTCCGAATTTTTTGCCCATGCTTCGCAACACGCTGACAATCACGCTGTACACGCTGGCCGTTTTCCCGATTGAGATCATCGTCGCCCTGATGCTGAACGAGCTGGGGAGCCTCAAATTCAAGAAGACGGTGCAGATGGTATCCTACGCCCCGCATTTTTTGTCAACGGTCGTGCTGTGCGGCATCGTGAAGCTGTTTTTGGGGCGGGCCAACGGCGTGGTCAACAACCTGCTCGCGTTCTTAGGGGGCGACAGGATCGACTTTCTCGCCCTGCCCGAGGCATTCGCGAGCATCTACGTCTGGTCGGGCGTCTGGCAGAACGTAGGCTGGGGGACCATCATATACCTCGCCGCCCTGGCAGGCGTGTCGTCGGAGCTTGTCGAGGCCGCGCGGATGGACGGGGCGGGCAGGCTGCGCATCATCTGGCATGTGAATATACCCGCTCTGACGCCGACGATAGTCATTCTGTTCATCATGTCGGCCGGAAGCATAATGTCGCTCGGGTATGAAAAAATCTTCCTTTTGCAGAACAACCTGAATTTGCCGGCGTCCAGGGTCATCTCGACCTATGTTTACGACATGGGCATACTGCGCAACCAGTTCAGCTATGCCACGGCGATCGATTTCTTCAACAACGCCGTGAACATAGCGACGCTGATGGCGGTCAACGCGCTGGCGGACAGGCTGACGGGGATTGGCTTATGGTAAAAGGGATAGAGACAGGAACGGGAGCAGGAATGGGAGCAGGAATGGGAGCGGGAGGCGCGAAAAAAGCCGGGACGCCCGCGAGGCGCAGGCCGACGATACGACGGTCGCGCGGCGACATGATTTTCGACGCCGCGAACTATGCGCTGATGGGCCTCTTTCTGCTGATCATGCTGTACCCGCTGTACTACACGATTATCGCCTCCGTTTCGGACATCAACGAGGTCAGCCTTGGGCATGTGCTCTTTCTGCCCAAGGGCTTCACGCTGGACGCCTACAGGCAGATAGTGGGAAACAGCCTCATCTGGAGCGGCTACTTCAACTCGGCCCTATACACGGTTTTGGGCACGGCCTACGGGCTGATCGTCATGGTTCCGCTGGCATACGCGCTGAGCAAAAAGTTCCTCATAGCCAAGGGCTTCATCACCTGGTTTTTCATATTCACGATGTATTTCAGCGGCGGCATGATCCCGGCGTACATTCTGCGCGTGCAGACGCTGGGGATGTCCAACAGCATGTGGGTCATGGTTTTGGGCAGCGTGTCGGTCTACAACATGATCGTAACGAGAACGTTTTTCAAGGCCGCCGTGCCGGAGGAGCTCTTTGAGTCGGCGGAGATAGACGGCGCCAGCCAGTTCAGGTGCTTTTTCAGCATCGCCCTGCCCCTGGCCGTGCCGATTATCGCGGTCATGGCGCTATTTTTCGGCGTCAGCCAGTGGAATTCCTATTTCAACGCCCTGCTATACATATCGGACAAGGCCAAATACCCGCTTCAGCTCGTCCTGAGGAACATACTCATTCTGAACGAGCCGATGGCGATCGACAAGGACATGCTCACTAGCATGTCCGCCGCGCAGGCGCAGGATCAGATTTTTCGGCAGCGGCTGGCCGAGAGCATGAAATATTCGGTCATATTCATAGCCAGCGCGCCGCTTCTGATCGCGTACCCGTTTGTGCAGAAGCATTTTGTCAAGGGGATGCTCATCGGCTCGGTGAAAGGCTGAGCCGCGCATAAATTTCAAAGAACAATGAAACGGAGGAGACGTAAAATGAAATCGGTGAAACTGAGGAAGCTGGCCGCTGTTCTCGCGGCGTGCCTTTTCGCGCTGGGCCTGTTTGGCTGCGGGCAGACGGACAGCGGCGGCGCGGGCGGCACGACAGCGGCGGCGACGCAGACGACGGGCGCCACACAGACGGAGGCGCCCTCGCAGACGGAGAGCGCCGCGCCGACAGAAGCCGCCTCGCAGGCGACGACCGAGGCGCAACAGGATGGGCAAGCGGAGGCCGAAGCCCAGGAGGCCCAGGAGCAGGGCCGCTACCTGGAGAGCGGCATATACCGCTACAATGAGCCCGTGGACATCCACGCGCTCGTGCAGTACAGGGAGACGACCGTGGAGGATCCGTCGAAGATGTGGCTTCTGGAATGGGCGCGGCGCGAGATGAACGTGAACTTCATTGTCGAGGGCGTGCCGGAGAGCGCGGTGCCGGACAGGACCAGCCTAATGTTCGCGTCGGGGGACTACTCCGAAGCCCTCCTGAACTGGAGCAAATCGCTCAACGGCCTCGCACAGCAGGCACTGTACGGCGACGTCGAGGGCTTCTTGCGGCCTTTGAACCAGTGGGTTTTTGACGAGGGCGTCATGCCCAACGTCGCGAAAGCCTTTGCCGAAAACCCGAATTTTGCGCCGTATCTCTCGACGCTCGACGGCAACATATACGACCTTCCGCGGTTCACGCAGTCCATCGAGTATCTGCGCAACATGTATTACGAGCCCCTGTGGTACGACGCGGCGCTGCTGGAGTCCATCGGCAGGGAGCCGCCCAAGACGCTGGACGAGTTCCGCGAGACGCTGGCCGAGATCAAGCGCCTGGATCCAAAGGGCCTGGGCGAAAACAACATCCCCCTGTGCTCGACTGTGACCGAGTACCCTGTCTGGGGCATGGTCTTCAACGCCTATGGGATCCTCGCCAACTGGGAGCTTCATTCGAAGGTCGCGGTGATAGACGAGGGCTTCCCGAACGGCGAGATCGTGGCGGTCCAGACGCACCCGCGCTTTCTGGCTATGCTGCAGTTCTGCAACAGCCTGTACGCGGACGGGCTCATGGACCAGGACGCTTTCACGCTGTCGGCGTCGGACAGCGTCGCCAGGGCCCAGCAGGACTATTACGCGTTTTTCCCGAGCTACAACAACATGAGCTTCTCGGAGGAATCGTATGCGAACTACAAGCTGCTCCCGCCCATGACGTCCGAGTACAGCTCAAAGCAGATGTACGCCGCCACCTCGCCCGCGAGAGGAAACTACCAGATCTTCCTCACGGACAAGATATCGGACTATCAGGCCGAGGCCGCCATGCGCTTCTACGACCACCTATATGACAGCGACTTCCGCTACAACGCCTATCACGGGCCAGAGGCGGGGGTTGACGACGGCTACGGCCTGCTGGAAGGCTGGTATAAGGACGAGGAAGGCAGCTATCACTACAAGGACGTGGAAGACGGCAAGTTCGACTCGGAGCAGACCTATCTGTTTAACGTCGGAACCGTGGGCTTCACGGGCAATATTCTTGACATGCGGACGCCGCCCGAGAGTAGCGACGCAACCGCATCGCGGATGGGCATCACGATCTCCGAGGTGCTCAAAAACCTCACGCCGCACCTCGTGAGGGCCCTGCCGGACGCCGTGTTCCCGACGAGCGAGCAGTCCGAGCTCATGGATATACAGAGCGCCCTGAACGAGCACATAAAGAGCGAGACGGCGCGCTTCATCACCGGCGCGCGCGAGCCGAGCCAGGCCGAGTTCGACAGGTACACCGAGGAACTGAACTCCATGGGCTACGAAAAATACGTGGAGAGTTGGAAGCAGAGCGTCAAGACCCGGTTCGGCCTGTAGCGCCAACCGATTGGAAGGGAGGGGCGCCGTTGCAATACTTCGCGTGCGAGGAATACTTCAAAAATCGCTTTGACAGCGCCCCTCGCGCTTTCGCGTTCAAAGCCGCGAGCGCCGCTGAGTACGAGAGCTGGAAGGCCGGCTTTCGCGAGCGGCTCGCGGCGCTACTGGGCCTGGACAGGATGCGGCCCTGCGCACCGGAGCCCAAAAGCCATGGCGTCGAGCTTATGGACGGCTACACAAGGGAAAAGATGACGATCATGACCGAGCCAGGCGTCATGATGCCGTTTTATATTCTCAAGCCCGCGCCGTCCGCCGCCGGGGAAAGGCTCCCCGTGATGCTCGCGCTCCACGGGCACGGCAGCAACGGGAAGAGCGCGGTCTGCGGCATAGACAAGGGCATCCCGGCATTGAGGGAGGCCATCGACAAGCATAACTACGCCTATGGCGTCGATTTTGCGAAAAAGGGCTGGCTGACTGTCTGCCCGGACGCGCGGGGCTTCGGGGAGAGGGCGGAAAAATATGAGCGGGGCGCGGGCGACGCGCTGAAGTGCTCGTGCTACAGCCTGAGCAAGATGGCGCTTCCGTTCGGGATGTGCGTGGCGGGCATGTGGAACTGGGATCTGTCGCGCCTTCTGGACTATGTCCTCGGCAGGCAGGACGCCGACGGCGCCAGGGTGAGTTGCGCCGGCCTTTCGGGGGGTGGTATGCAGGCGCTGTGGCTGTCCGCGATGGACGAGCGCGTGAAAAGCGCGGTCGTCAGCGGGTACTTCTACGGATACAAGAACGCCCTGCTCGAGCAGCACGAGTGCTGTTACTGCAATTATGTCCCCGGACTGTTCGAGGCCGCCGATATGGGAGACATAGGCGCACTGTCCGCCAACCGCGGGCTGTTCGTCGAAACCGGCCGATACGACGAGCTGAACGGGCGGGACGGGCTGGACAACGTATACCCGCAGGTGGAAACCGTGAAAAGGGCCGCCGCTATTTTGGGCAACGAGGCCGGCGTTCGCCACCATGTGTTTGACGGCGGGCACGCGTGGCGCGGGGAGCAGTCCGTGCCGTGGCTCTGCGAGAGAAGCTTTTTGGGAGGGCGCGCGTGATGGGGGCAGAGAACAAGCCGGCGGCTGGAGCCAGCGGCGGCATCGGCATCGACTGCCCAGTGGCTGGAGACGATACGAGCGGCGGGCGCAAAGCGTGTGGCGGCGGCGGGAATGAAAACAAGCCGACGGATGGAGCTGGCATCGGCAATGGCGCTGGCGCCAGCTTCCGCGACGGCCTTTGCCTGCTGTTGGCGACGCAGCGCTCAGCCTGCTTCGAGCTGAGCTTTTCCGGCAAGGAAAACTATTACGCGCGCGCGCCGTATGAGGTGCTTGTGAACGGCAGGCAGGCCGCAAGCGGCGACACGAACGTGTTTTCACTGTATTCCCTCGAGCCGGGAACAGATTACAGCGTTTCCGCCGTGTTCGAAGACGGCGGCGAAGCCAGCTGCGAGTTCGCGACCAAGCCCGAAACCGCCATGCTGGACGCGACGCTCTTTGGCGCGCTGGGCGACGGCTCGCGCGACTGCACCTCGGCGCTGCAGGCGGCCATTCTGGCGTGTCCCGAGGGCGGCACCGTCTTTGTTCCCGAGGGCGTCTACCTCTCCTATCCGATCATGCTGAAATCCGGAGTGATGCTGTATCTGGACAAAGGCGCCGTCATTCTCGGCGGCGCCGCTCGGGCGCGCTACCCGATCTTGCCCGACGCGCGAAAGACGCGCGGCGGGGACGGCTCGCTGCTGCTCGGGGCATGGGACGGCGGACACGCGGACTGCTTTGCCTCGCTGATAACGGCGATAGCCTGCGAAAACGCGGCCGTGAGCGGCGAGGGCGCGATTGACGCCAACGCCCAAAACGCCGACTGGTGGGAGTGCTCCGAAACCATGAGGGGCGCATGGCGCCCGCACTCCATCTTCGCGGAGCGCTGCAAGGGGATTGCGATACACGGGGTAACGGTTCGGAACAGCCCATGCTGGACAATTCACCCATATTACAGCGACGGCGTTGACATTCTGGACGTGAAAATCTCAAACCCGCCGGACAGCCCGAACACGGACGGTTGCAACCCGGACAGCTGTTCCGGCGTGCGCATTGTCGGGTGCGACATTTCATCGGGCGACGACTGCGTGACGCTCAAGAGCGGCAAATACGGCATGGGGCTGAGCCACCCGAAGCCGACCGCCCATGTCCTGATCCGAAACTGCCTGATGCGCCGCGGGCACGGCGGCGTGGTCATAGGCAGCGACACGGCTTCCGGCGTGTTTGGCGTGACGGTTGAGAACTGCGTCATGCGGGGCACGGACAGAGGCTTGCGCGTCAAGACGCGGCGAGGGCGCGGCAGGCGCAGCGCCGTGGACAATATCGTCTTTTCAAATGTGCTCATGGAAGGGGTTCTGACGCCTTTCGCGGTCAACATGTTCTACTTCTGCGATCCGGACGGGAAAAGCGAGTACGTGCAGAGCCGCGCCATGGCGCCTGTGGACGACAGGACGCCGTCCGTCGGCAGCATCGTGTGCCGCGACATTCTGTGCGTTGGCGCGGCATACGCGGGGGCGTACCTGCTCGGCCTGCCCGAAAGCCCCATACGGAGCGTGACGCTACAGAATGTGGACATAAGCTTTGACCCGGAGGCCGGCGCCGGCGCGCCCGTCATGGCGGAGCGGGTTGTTGCGACGCGCGGGCTGAAGCTGCGCGCGGAAAACGTGGCCGAGCTAGTCCTGAGCAACGTGTCGTTTTCGGGCGCCAAAATGGAGGCGGAAATACTCGGAGTGCAGTCATTCCGGGCTTGTCCAGAAATCTATACTCGTGTTCGATTGGGAATTCCGACCGCAATTTGCGGTCGGACAGAGGAAACGAGTATTACTGACTCGCGTTAATGGAAAATTCAAATGCTCGTCAGTATAGCTATAGCTGTTGCTGAACCTCTCATGCCGCCAGTGGCAGTTCCGCACTCCCTGCCTGCCCGCTCGATTTACGCGGGCTGCGGCTGCTGCGGCCCAAGCTCCCTGAGCCGCTTTTGCGCGTGCGCGATTCTCACGCACAGGCACAGTATTTTTATGGCCTCATAGACATCCTTGGCGTCCGGCACCGTCGGCGCGATCCTGATGTTGCGGTCGCGCGGATCC
>JAISFK010000070.1 GCA_031263625.1 Clostridiales bacterium | reverse complement strand
GGGGGGCAGACTGCGCGCTTATCGGAGGCCCTGATTTGCAATTAATCGTCCGCTACGTCAAACCTTATTTCGCCCGCATGTCGGCAGGCATAACCATCAAGCTGGCCGGCACGCTCATGGATCTGGCGCTCCCGTGGATTCTCGCGAAAATGATCGACGACATTGCCCCTCTGAAGGACATGCCCCTCATCGCGCTGTGGGGCCTGCTCATGCTGCTCTGCGCAGCGCTCGGCATATCCGGGAACGTCGTCGCGAACCGCATGGCGGCGTATGTGGCGAGGGAGGCGACAAGGAAAATCCGGCACGACCTGTTCGCGAAGATAGCGTCGCTCTCGTGCCGCCAGGTTGACGAGCTCACCGTACCCTCGCTGGAATCCCGCCTGACGTCCGACACCTACTATGTCCACAGCCTCATCGGCAGCATGCAGCGCCTGGGGGTCAGGGCGCCGATCCTCATGCTCGGCGGCATGATCGTGACGCTGTCGATCGAGCCGCAGCTCGCGCTCGTGCTCCTGGCCGTCATGCCGCTGATCGGGCTCATCGTGTACATAGTGTCAAAAAAGGGCGTGCCGCTGTTCATCCTCAAGCAGAAAGCCTCCGACGTGCTCGTGCGGACGGTGCGGGAGAACATAACGGGCATCCGCGTCATAAAGGCGTTTGCCAAAGAGAGCGAGGAGATGGCCCGGTTCGACGCCATAAACAAAAGCGTGGCGGCGGCAGAAACCAGGGCCGCGTCCACGATGGCGGCGTCAAACCCGCTCATAAACCTGCTGCTGAACTACGGGCTGACAGCCGTGATCATCGTCGGCGCGTTCCATGTGAACAGCGGGATCGCCAACCCCGGCGAGATCATAGCGTTCCTGTCCTATTTCACGATCATGCTCAACGCCATGCTGTCGATAACGCGCATGTTTGTCATGATGACGACGGCGATCGCCTCGGCCGGCCGCATACAGGAAGTGCTGTCGTTCCCCGACGAGATGCCGGACGCGGGCGAAAGCATGGGCGAGATCCGGGGCGGGGTCGTGGGCGAAATCCGGGGCGCGGGTGAGAGCCGGGGCGGGGCCGTGGGCGAAAGCAGGAATGAAAGCAAGGGCGCAAGCGCGGCCGGGCCAGGCGCAAGCAGGGGCGCGGGCGCGATCCGGGGCGGGGTCGTGGGCGAAAGCAGGGGCGCGAGCGTGGCGGCGGCAGCGGGCCTCGCGGGCGCTCCGCCGCATATCGAGTTTCGGCGCGTCAGCTTTTCTTATGCGCGCCAGAATCCGCAGCCCGCGCGGGAGCGGGAGTTGGAACGCGAGCGTGAGCGGGAGCATGGGCAGGAACGGGAGCCTGTGCGAGAGCAAGCGCTTGCGCGGGAAGGCGATCGGGGGCGCGAGCCTGCGCCTGAGCGGGAGCACGATCTTGCGCAGGAGCATGATCAGGAGCAGGCGTGCGCCGCGAACGCGATAGAGGACATCAGCTTCGCGATTGGCAGGGGGGAAACGCTCGGCATAATCGGCTCGACCGGTTCCGGCAAGAGCACGCTGATAAGCATGCTCATGAGGCTCTACGAGCCGGGCAGCGGCAACGTCCTGATTGACGGGATCCCTGTCGGGCAGATTCCGAAAGCCGATTTTTACAGGAAGTTCGGCGCGGTATTCCAGCGGGACGTCCTGTTCGCCGACACGATCCGCGAGAACATCGACTTTGGCCGGGAGCTGGGCGACGGGCGCATCGACTGGGCGCTGGGGATGGCGCAGGCCGCCGGGTTTGTCGGCGAGCTGCCGGACGGGCTGTCGCACATGCTGTCGCAGAAGGGGACGAACATTTCGGGCGGGCAGAAGCAGCGGCTCCTGCTCGCCAGGGCGTTCGCGGGCCGCCCCGAAATCCTTGTGCTGGACGACTCGTCGAGCGCGCTGGACTACAGGACGGATTCAATGGTCAGGCGGGCGATCCGCGAGCAGTTCGGAGCGATCACGTCGATTGTGATAGCGCAGCGGATCAGCTCCGTCATGGGCGCCGACCGCATTCTCGTGCTGGAAGACGGCAAAATGCTG
Organism: Clostridiales bacterium; assembly: GCA_031263625.1. Lineage (GTDB taxonomy): Bacteria > Bacillota > Clostridia > WRLR01 > WRLR01 > JAISFK01. The sequence goes on along the minus strand of JAISFK010000070.1, from coordinate 12,299 downwards.
GGCTACGGGCGCCACGAGGAGCTGCTGGCCACCTGCGGCGTGTACAGGGAGATAGCGGCGCTCCAGATGGATCTGAGGGAAGAAATTCTGAAGGAAGAAATAATGGATCTGCCTGAATGAAGATATAATGGATCTGAATGGAGAAATGATGGATCCGAAGGCAGGAATAAGGAAGAAATAAGGCAGGAATAAGGCGGGAATAAGGAAGAAATAGCGAAAGGGAGGGCGGCGGATGCCACAGCCGAGAAGCAACCAGAGCCATGAAAGGCCGAAAAACCTGCGCCTGGTGCTGCTTCGCATATGGAAATACCTGGCGGCGCACAAGCCAATGCTCGCCGTCGCGATCTGCATGGCCCTGGTGGGCAACCTTTTGGCGCTCGTCGGCCCCACGCTGTCGGGCTACGCGATCAACAGCATCGAGCCGGGCGCCGGGCGCGTCGATTTTGGGAGCGTGTTCTTTTACTGCGGGCTCATGTTCGGCTTTTACCTGCTGTCGTCCGCGCTGGGCTACGCGCTGTCCGTCGTCATGATAAGGCTGTCCCAGCTGGTCATATACCAGTTGCGCAAGGATGTCCAGGGCAAGCTGCTGACGCTGCGGACGAGCTATTTCGACAGGTATCAGGCGGGCGACATCGTGAGCCACATCTCGTATGACATAGACACGCTCGCGACCTCGCTGTCCAACGACCTGATTCAGGCCAGCGCCAGCGCCATAACGGTGGTCGGCTCGCTCGCGATGATGATCCTGCTGTCGCCGCCGCTCGTGCTGGTGTTCGCCGTGTCCATACCCGTGTCCGTGCTGTTCACGCGCCACATGGCGCGCAAGGTGCATCCGCTGTACCGCAAGCGCTCGCAGAAGCTGGGCGTCCTCAACGGGTACGTCGAGGAGATCATATCGGGGCACAAGACGATCAAGGCGTACAACAGGGAAAAGACGTTCCTGGCGCGCTTCGACGAGAAAAACGGCGACGCGGTCGAGGCATACTATCAGGCCGAGTACCACAACAGCGCGATGGGGCCGTCCGTCAACTTCGTCAACAACCTCTCGCTGACGCTGATCAGCGTGTTCGGCGCGATAATGTACATGAACGGCATGATCAGGCTGGGCGACCTGTCGTCCTTCGTGCTGTACTCGCGCAAGTTTTCCGGGCCGATCAACGAGATGGCGAACATCGTCAACGAGATACAGTCCGCCTGCGCTGCGGCCGAGCGCGTTTTCGCGATATTGGACGAGCTGCCGGAGCCGCCGGACGCGCCGGGCGCCGCAGATGCCGCAGATGTTGCAGACGCTGCAGATGTTGCAGACGCTGCAGACGTTGCGGCGGCCATGGCTGCGCGGGAGGCGGGCGGCGCGCTGGCTGCGGGGGGCATGGGTGGCGCAACAACTGCGGTTGCTGGGCCTGCGGGAGCAACGGAGGCCGCAGGTGGCGCAACCACTGCCGCCGCCGGACGCGCCGGCGGGCTTGTCGAAATGCGGGGCGTGGAGTTTGGATACACCCCTGAGAAGAAGATCATCCGCTCGCTCGACCTGACCGCCCCGCCCGGCTCGCTGATCGCCATTGTCGGGCAGACGGGCGCGGGCAAGACCACGATCATCAACCTGCTCATGCGATTCTACGACCCTGATTCGGGCAGGATATCGCTGGACGGGCGGGACATCTCGCTGCTGACGCGCGGGAGCCTGCGCAAGTCTTTCGCGCTCGTGCTGCAGGACACGTGGCTATTTCACGGCACAGTCGCCGAAAACATCGCGTATGGCAACCAGGGCGCGACCGAAAGCCAGATAGTCGCCGCAGCGAAAGCGGCGAAAATCCACTCGTTCATCGCTCAGCTCCCGCTGGGCTACCGCACGGTTTTGAGCGAGGACGGCCTGAATATCTCGCAGGGGCAGAAGCAGCTGATCGCCATAGCGCGGGCGATGCTAGTGGACGCGCGAATACTGATACTCGACGAGGCCACGTCGAACGTTGACACGCACACGGAATTTCTGATCCAGGAGGCCATGCGCAAGCTCATGAGCGGCAAGACGTGCTTCGTCATCGCGCACCGGCTGTCCACGATACGCAACGCCGACCGCATACTCGTCGTCAGCGGCGGCGACATAGTGGAAAGCGGCTCGCACGGCGAGCTGCTGCAGAACAAGGGCGTCTACGCCGCGATGTACGCGTCGCAGTTCGAGTGAGGCGGGCGGGCAATCAGGCGGGATCACGGGCAGGCAGACGGGAAGCACAGGCGATCAGGCGTTCGGGCGCAAAGCGGGTCCGGAAAGTGGGCCTCCGCCGTGCCCCAGCGCGGCGGACAGCATGCGCCCGGCCTCCGCCAGAGCGCCAAGCCGGCCCCTGATTTTGTCGTCCGACATGCGGGAGATCGGCCCCGTGACGCTCATGGCGGCCGCCACCTTGCCCGTGTAGTCGCGCGCGGGCACGGCCAGGCACCTCGCGCCTATCTCGCACTCCTCGTTGTCAAACGCATAGCCGTTTTTGCGCGCCGCGTCAAGCTCCGCCATCAGCGCGGCCTTGGCGGTCAGCGTGTTGGCGGTCAGCGCCGGGAGCCCCTTCCGCTCGATGAGCCTGTCTATGTCCGATTCGGAGAAGTTCAGCAGGAGCAGCTTGCCTACGCCTGTGCAGTGCATGGGGGCGCGGTTGCCTATGTACTGCGCCGCGCGCAGCATCTGGTTCGGCCCCTGTATCACGCCGACGTAGACGACCGTCATGTCCTGCTCGATCGCGAGGCAGACCGACTCGTCGAACTCGTCCGCGAGCCGCCTCATGATCGGCAGCGCGAGATCGTACAGGTGCAGGTTCGACGACACGCGGTATGCCACCGAGCATATCTTCGTCGTCAGAAAATAGCGCGACGAGTCAGGCTCCTGGCTGACATAGCCGCTCTGCGACAGGGACTGCAAAAAGCGGAAAACGGTGCTGTTGCTCATGGACAGGCCGACCGCTATGTCCTGCAGCCGCTTCGGCTCGTTGTCGCCCGAGGCGAGATATTCTATGACAAGCAGCGCCTTTTCCGCCGACTGGTTTTTCGCTGAGTTCAAATGACACCATTCCATTCCGCAAAATCGCTTTGCAACGCGACGCTCCCCCGGCCCGGCCCAACTCTGTATTGGCAGGCCAGCGCCGGCTTTGCCAGATCACAGCTTCCCGCAGCAGTTCTTGTACTTTTTGCCGCTCCCGCATGGGCACGGGTCGTTTCGGCCCGTTTTCGGCATGGTCTTGGCGGCGGCCGGCTCGAATGCGGGTTCGGATGCGACGCCGGCCTGATCAACGACCCCCGACAGGTCGGACGCCTCGTCATACACGCTCCAGTCGGGCGTGATCCCCTCTTTTGAAAGCGCCTTTTCCCGCCGGTACAGCAATTTTTTCATGTCGCGCGAGCGCAGCACCTCGCCGAAAAAATCGGCGTGCAGCGCGTACAGGTTCGGAAACTCTTCGCGCAACCGCAGAATCCCCGCGCGGCCCGCCTCGCCTTCCTCCAGAATAAAATATTCCAAGGACAGTTTGTTGAGCCTGCAATTATCGCAGTCGCAACCGTAGTTCAGCGTGTCAATGAGAATCTGGAGCTTTTTGGAAAACCCCCGCTTTCCAAGAGCGATAATGTCCGGCACGCGGAAAGCCTTGTTCAGCGCGTCTTGAAATTCGCTGTCCTTGATCGCGACTGCTTCGGACATTTTCCGTATATAGGGTATAAAGGAGTAATACTTTTGCTGAAGCGCCTGCTCCAGCAAAAACTGGACAATGGTTTCAGGGTCGCAGTCGCGCGCACCCCCCGCGCGCAGAATTCGGACGATCTCGCCCAAGCAGCGCTCTGCGGCGTCCATGTTCGCCGGCGCGCTGTAATACGCCATATGCGCGTAAAGGCGAATACTTTCCCGGTTCCGCGATCGCAGCGCCAGAATGCCCTGCTCGCAAAATTCGCGCAAATCGACCTTTGTCAGATATTCGCTCAGGCAGTTGAGCAGCGCCATCCAGCAGTCTGCGTTGCCGTCGTCCAGCTCCAGTGCGCGCTTGTACTGCGCGATCGCCTTTTTTCGCCAGCTGCGGCGCTCATAGGCCCGGGCGAGCCTATAGGCGCTCACCGCGTTTTTCGGATCCCGCGCGCACAGCTTCTCCCACAGGGAGGCGGCTTTGCCGTTTTTATCCTGCTCCTCATAGGCGATGGCCAGCGCGGTCATTGCCTGCTCAAGCCCCGGATACATCCTAAGCACTTGCTCGTATACTTCGGCGGATCGGGTGTGCCAGCCAACTGCGTCCAGCTTTTTGGCCTGAGCCATGAGCGCGACCGCGCCCTTGGGCAGCAGCTGCCCGCTGTCATAATCCGCGCGGCTCTTTTCGTCCGAAAGCGTGTCATATGCGGCGCGAAGGCTTTTGTACTCCTCCGGAAACCGCTCCGGCGGAAACTGCTTCACGAGCGTGTAGTACGCCCTCTTGATCTGCTGCGCCCCCGCCGCCTTGTCCACGCCCAGGCGCTCATAGTAATTGTTGCAAGCCTCTAAGCCCATTTAGCGCATCCTCCAAAGAGATTGCTTTTGCCTCGCGGCTTCCGCGAGATATTCCCGCGCGGCGCGGCCGCCCGCGTCCTTTTCCGCCGCCATGGCGAACAGCCTGCCCGCCATGGCGTACCGCCCCGCCCCGGCGAGTATGCAGCCGCGTATGTTCAGCAGCCGCGCGCTCTGGTGCGGGATTTTTTCAGCCGTGCGCAGCGCCGCCCGCCATTTTCCGAGCCGCGCGAGCCGCCCAGTCTCGGCAAGCCCGTCCCGCTCCCGCTCGCAGGCCTCCCGCGCCTCGCGCGCCAAGTCGGGAAAGGCGGCAAGGATGCCTGCGGCATTTTCCGTGTCTCCAAGCTCATACAGGCAAAGCCCCAACAGGCGGCGGGCGTTCGCTGCGGGCGCAGCGTCCGGAGCCGCAACGCCCGAAGCCATAGCATCTGGAGCCGCAACGCCCTGCGCCGCTCCGGCCGGCATTGCGCCGGTCTGGGCTGCTTCTTGCGGCGCGGCGCCTCCATGGGCTGCTTCAGCGGCCCCAGGCGAACCGGCGCCGCCATTCGCCGCAGCGCCTTGCGCGACAACTCCTTGCGCGGTCCCTAGCGACACGGCGGCCGCAGCGGCCAGCCGCGCGGCGGCGCTCAAATCCCCCCGCTCCGCCGACGAAAGCGCGAGCAGGTAGCACGCGCGCCCAAGCGGCTCAGTCATAGTCGTCCCCCGTCTCATCCATGCGATCCGCAAACTCCATGAGATCCACAAGCACGTCCTTCAGTTCCTCGGCATGCTCCATGCGCTCCAGCAGCAGCGCCTCCTTGATCTGCCGCACGAGCGACCTGAGCTCGCCGCTGCTCGCCGCGCCGGCGCAAATCTTCTTCTCCGCCTTGCGCAGGATGGGCCTGAATCGCTTCGCGCCCGGCGCTCCCTCCCATTTTGATATGTCCAGGGATGGCAACGGCTCCACGCCTGCGGTATTGATTTCCGCGGAAACTTCCTTCCCTGTGGACACCACCTTCCCCCTGACCTGCAAAATGCCGTTCATATCGTAGGAAAACGTAATTTCCACCGGCTCCTTGCCCTCGCGGGCGGGCGGGATCCCCGTCAGCGACACCTCCCCGAGGCGCTCGTTGTTTTTCGGATCCTCCGACTCGCCCTGAAATGCCACGATATCCACCTTTGTCTGGTAATCGTGCGCGGGAAAGTATATTTTTGAAATATCGGCCGGAATGGCTGTGTTGCGGGGGATGAGCGGGTCGAACACGAGCCTGTCCCCAAAAACGCTATCCACCACCACCGACGTGCCGAGCGTGTACGGGCACACGTCGGTCAGCACGAGGCCCGCCGCGTCCCCGCTCAGGCGGCCCTCCAGAATGGCCGCCTGTATGGCCGCCCCGCGCGCGACCGTCAGATCCGGATCCACGAGCGAGCGGGGGGCTATGTTCAGGACTTCCTCCACGAGCCGCCTCACGCACGGGATGCGGGTAGAGCCGCCCACCAGCAGCACGAGATCCAGCTCGTCCCTCGACAGCCCCGCGTCGGACAGCGCCGACAGCATGGGCGCGCGGGTGGATTCGACCTTTTCGCGTATCAGGCCCTCGAACTCGTCCCTTGTGACGGCTCTCTCAACGGAAACCGCTTTTCCGCCTTCGCCGGCATACAAAAAGGGCAGCGACACGAAATGGCTCTCCTGCGCGCTCAGCGCGATTTTGCACTCCACTGCGGCATTTTTCAGGCGCATGAGCGCGCGCCTGTCCCCCTCCGGGTCGGCGAGAGCCAGCATGAGCGCCTCGTCGAAGTCTTTGCCGCCCAGGCGGTTGTTCCCGTTGCCGGCCTTCACGTCGATGACGCCCTCGAACAGCTCCAGCACCGTTATGTCCAGCGTGCCGCCGCCAAGGTCGTACACGAGCATGTTCTTGCACTGGGACAGGTTTGCCAGGCCATAGTCCAGCGCGGCTGCCGTCGGCTCGTTGATTATGCGCTCCACCGAAATCCCCGCCAGCTCGCCGGCCTTGATGGTCGCGCGGCGCTGGACGTCGGTAAAATATGCCGGCACGGTGACAACGGCCCGCTTGATCTCCTCGCCCAGGTGCTTTTCCGCGCACTCGACGAGATAGCGGATGATATGGCTTTGGATCTGCTCGGGCGAGTACTCCTTGCCATGGGCGCTCATGGCCTGCCCGCTGCCCGTCATGCGCTTGACTTCCATAAATGTGCACTCGGGGCGGGTGAGAAGGTATTCGGAGGCCGGCTCCCCCACCAGAATCTCGCCCTCTGCTCCGATATGCACCACGGACGGCGTCACCGCCTTGCCGAGGCTGTTTGGAATCAGAACCGGCTTGCCATCTGCAACATACGCTATTTCCGACGTGGACGTCCCCAAGTCAATTCCAACGATCCTGCCCATGCCGCTCGTGTTGCTCGTATTGCTCGTGTTGCCCATGCCGCTCGTACTGCTCGTGTTGCTCGTGTTGCTCGTGTTGCTCGTGTTGTCCATACTGCTCATGCTCTTCCTCCTCTGGTCCTTCGCTCAGTACGACAGCGGCCTTGCGAACGACCGCCCCATGATATCGATAGCCGCTTTGCAGCACTTGCGCCACATGCTCGCGCGGGATTGGCGAAACCGCCGCCGCCTGCGCGGCGTGTATCTCCGGGTCCAGCGGCTGGCCCACCTCTCCCAGCCGGGCGAACCCGCAGCGCTCCAGAAGGCTTCCGGAATTGCCGCGCATCATCTGCGCCTGCCTGTCCAGCTCGGCGTCGCCGCTGTTCTGGGCATACGCGCAAAAATCCTCCAAGATGTCGCACAGTCCCATGACCGCGCCAGCCAGAGCGTCGGCCCGCCGCTGCTCGGAGCGCATGGCGTCCTGCAGCGCGGCAGTGTCCATGCTCCCAACGACGTCGTATATTTCCTCTATCTGCATGGAGAGCTCCGACTGCTTTTTGCTGAGCTGCGCCAGCGCCCTCTGCCCCGCCAGAGCCGCCTCGGCGAGCTCGTCGCCCGGCAACGGCCGCGGCTCCCGCTTCAGCAGCTTTTGAAGCTCTTGCTTGAAATCCAGCATAGACGTTTCCCCTTTGCGTTCAAGTATAGCATAGCGAATGAAGATATGAAAAGAGCTAAAAATTCAAGAAATCGGGAAATCGCGAGCGGAAATCGCGAACCGAACCAGAACTCGCCCAGAACTCGCGAACTCATCGCGAACTCGCGAACCGAACTAGAACCAGAAATCGAGCAACTCGAGACTTCGAGTCGCGAACTCGCGCGAACGCGCGAACTCGCGAAATTGTTTTTCGGGGCGCGGGCTTGAACATCGCTCGCGGATATGTTAATCTGGTTTAGGCGGGCATAAAATTGAAAGTTGATTTCAAATATCAAAATCAATGGCCGCATAGGCGCATAGGCGCACAGCCGCCGCGGCAAGCGGCGCGGAACAACATTTAATTATATAAAGAAAGGGGAAAAGCGCTGTGATTGTTAGCGAGCTGATTGTGAAGATACTGGAAAAGGAGGGCATAACGGACGCGTTCGGAATCCCCGGCGCGGGCATAAACGGGCTGTACAAGTATTTGAAGGACAGCGCGATCAAGCACTACACCGTCAGGCACGAGGAGGCCGCGGTCCATGCCGCCGGCGCGTACTACAGGAGCAGCGGCAGGCTGGCGGCGGCCATATGCACGTCCGGCCCCGGCGCCACGAATTTTGTCACCGGCCTGTACACCGCCAACATCGACTCCATCCCGCTGATTGCCATCACGGGGCAGGCCGTGACGGCCCAGCTGGGCAAGGACGCCTTCCAGTGCGTCGATATCGCGGCGATAGCGGCGCCCGTCGCCAAAAAGACATGGTGCGTGACGGACGCGGGCAGCGTCGCCGAGATATTCCGCGAGGCGTTCCGCACGGCGCGCGAGGGCAAGCCGGGGCCGGTGGTGCTCGATCTGCCGCTTGACATACAGAACGCGGAGACAAGCTACGACATCGCCTCCTACTCGCCCTGCGAGGCGGCCAGGCCGGCGCCCGACGCCCAGGACATACGCAGGGCCGCGGGCCTGCTGCGCGAGGCAAAGGCGCCCGTCATTATCATGGGCGGAGGCGCGATAGAGGCGGGGGCCGCGGGCGAGTGCCTGGCGCTTGCCGAGCATCTGCAAATCCCCGTCATCACGACGTACATGGCCAAGGGCGGGATTCCCGAGCAGCACCCGCTGAACGCGGGGCACGCCGGCATACAGGTCGGCCAGCCGATAGGCAACAAGATCCTGCTCGGATCGGATCTGGTGCTCGGCGTCGGCTGCCGCTTCACGGACCGCCACACGGGCGCAATCGGGCCGTACAAAGGGAACCGGCGCTTTATCCACATTAACATAGAGAAAAGCGAGATCGGGAAGATCATCGGCGCCGACGTCGGCATCGCGGCGGACGCCAAGCTCGCGCTCGCGGCGCTGCTGGCCGAGGCGAAAAAGCAGCCCCCCGTCGCGCCGGAGGCGGCCCACGAGCGCGTCCGCTCCCTGCCGGCGAGCCGCGCCGAGCTCAAGCGCAGGACGGATCAGGCCGACGAGCCGATTCACCCGCACCGCGTTTTCGGCGAGATAAACAAGGCGTTCGGGCCGGACACGCTGTTCACGACGGGCTGCGGCATAACGCAGATCTGGTCGGGCCAGCTTCAGGAGATCAGCCGCGAGCGCCGCTATCTGCCGTCGGGCGGCGCCGGGACGCTGGGCTACGACATACCGGCGGCGTTTGGCGCGGCCATCGCCAACCCCGGCAAAAAGGCCGTCGCCGTCATGGGCGACTTCGGCTTCACGTTCCACGTCCAGGAGCTGGCCACGTGCGCGAAGTACGGGATCCCGGTCATAGTGCTGATCGTGAACAACGCCTACTTGGGGCTGATACGCCAAAACCAGAAATACGCCTACCAGTACGAATACGCCGTCGAAATGCGCGAGAACCACAGCATGATGGACTATGTCAAGGTGGCGCAGGGGCTGGGCGGCGACGGCGAGCGCGTGTTCAAGCCGGACGGCCTGGGCGCGGCAATGCGGCGAGCGCAACAGTCGGAAAAGCCATACGTAATAGACATCGTCGTGCAGGAAACCGCCGACTGCTCGATGGGCAACTCGATAGACGCGGTGCGCGAGTTTTAGCAGGCATTGAGAATTGAGAAAAGCGTCAGGGCGCGCTTCATTCAGGGTGCGCTTTAGGGCGCGTTTTTGGATGCGCTTCGCGCTTTTAGGGCGCGTTTTTGGGGAGCGTCACTGTGAACAGGCTGCCGCGGTTTTCCTCGCTCTGCGCCTCGACCGTGCCGCCGTGCGCGGCCACGGCGGACTTCACTATGGCGAGCCCGATCCCCGTGCCGCCCGTGCCGCGGTTCCGCGACTTGTCGGCGCGGTAAAAGCGCTCGAATATCAGCGGCAGCTCGGCCTTCGGTATGCCCGCTCCCGTGTCCTCGACGGCGATGGCGCCGCAATCGGCGGAATCCCTGACAGTCACGCGGATCCGCCCGCCGTCCGGCGTGTACTTCACGGCGTTTGAAACAAGGTTCACAACCACGCTGCCGATCCTGTCCTTGTCAACGGCCACGATCGACGGCTCGCCGCCAATTTCGAGCTTCAGCCCCCGGCCCGCCATCGCGCCGTCGAAATTGGCGCACACGCCGCGCGCGATCTCCATCAGATCGGCCGGCGCCCTGGAGAGCGGCCCAAGCTGCTCCAGCCGCTCCAGCCGCTCCAAGTCGGCCACTATGCCGCCAAGGCGGGCTATCTCCTCGTGGCAGCTCTGCAGCCTCTGCCGCGTCGGCGCCCATATGCCGTCGATCATCGTTTCAAGGTGCGAGCTGAGCACGGCGATTGGCGTGCGCAGCTCGTGGGCGATGTCGGCGGTGAGCTGCCTTCGCAGCCCCTCCTGCTTTTCCAGCGCGGCGGACATATGGCCGATGGCCTCGGCGAGGTTGCGGAGCTCCAGCGTCTTTGGCTCGGCATCGAAGCGGTGCGCGTAGTTGCCCACGGATATCTGCTTGGCGGCCTCGGCCGTTTCGGCGAGCGGGCGCGATATGCGCCGGGCCAGCACCCGCCCGATCGCGAGCGAAACCAGCATGGCGACCGCGCTGACCGCCAGCAGTATGGCGTTGAGCGCGCTCAGAAAGGAAAAGTCGCTCTCGCTGAGAAAAAACGGCCCGTAGTACTGTATCGTCACGTCGCCCACGCGGGCGCCGGCCTTGTAGAGCGGGTAGCTGGCCGCGACGAACTCGCCTGGGCTGCCGCTTCTGCCCATGCGCTCGGATATCTCGCCCATGATCGCCGCGCACTGCTCCATGTCGTGGTTCGCCGCGTCCCAGACGCTGGCGCCCTCCGCATCGTCCACATGGATGAAGTACCCGTCGTGCATGGCGTACATGCCAATGCTGTAGACGGAGTCCACGTTCCAGTCGCGAGTCCGCTCCCGGTACTGCAGCCCCAGGTTCTCGACGATGTACGCCGTCTTTTTCTCATGCTGCTCGCGCACGTAGCTCTCAAACCTACGGCTGACGAAGGCGTTCGCGAGCAGCGCCGCCAGCGCCACCGTGACGAGCGCGACGAGCGCAATGGCGAGCGAAAGGTGCGCCCGCAGGGTCAGCGCCGCAGGCCACAAACTCTGCGGCAACCCGCGCAGCAGCGCCTGCCGCAGGCCGCGCAATCGGCTCGCCAGGCCCGCCAGGCCACGCCGCAGGCTCTGCGGCAAGCCGCGCGCCAGTCCCGCCAGCACCGCCAGCCCTGCCAGCCCTGCCAGCCCCGCCGGACTTGACTGGCGCGCCGGGCTCATCTGGCGCCTCTGGCCAGTCTGGCTCGCCGGCCGGCCCGGCGCGCTCCGCCGCTCAGGCGGCCGCCAGCCTCGCTCTGTGCGGCCCTGCATCACATCCCTCCGAACTTGTAGCCCGTCCCTCGGACGGTCAGGACATAGTCCGGGTTGCCGGGGTCGTCCTCGATCTTCCTCCGCAGGTTCTTGACGTGCGCGTCTATCGTGCGGTCGTAGCCGCCAAACTCGTCCCCAAGCGCGGCGTCTATGAGCTCCGCGCGCGTGAACGCCTTTCCGGGGCGCCCGATCAGGGCGGCCAGAATCTTGATCTCATTGGGCGTCAGGCTCACGCGCTCCTGCTTTTTCAGGAACACGCTCTTTTCAAAGTCCACGGACAGATCGCCCCCGCGAAAGGAGTTTCTCACTGCCAGCGGCACGAGATCGGCCTGGGCGCGGCGCAGGACGGCCTCCACCCGCGCGTGCAGCTCTCTGAGGCTGAACGGCTTTGTCATGTAGTCGTCCGCGCCGATTTGGAGCCCGCGCAGCAAATCGTCCTCCCCCGCCTTGGCGGTCAGCATGATCACGGGCGCGCGCGACTGCGCCCTCACGGCCCTGCACACGTCCTCGCCCGGCACGTCCGGCAGCATCAGGTCCAGAATCACGAGCGATATGTTCTCGCGCCCGAAAATGTCCAGCGCCTGCCGCCCGCTCGCGGCCAAAAAAACCCTGTAGCCCTTGCTCGTCAGATACGAGTCAACGGCCTCCAGGATTTTCGCCTCGTCGTCAACCGCCAGTATGTTTTTGGGCGCACCCATATAGCGATTCCCTCCTTGATCGCGCCGCGCAAATGGGCGCGAACGAGCGCGACGCGCAGGCACAGCGCGCCGCAAGCCTGCGCCGCATGGCCGTGCGCAACGCGCAGGCACAGCACGAGCGCGACGCATCGCGAGCCTATGCGCCACAGGCCGCGAGTAGCACAGCGCAGGCCGCGCACAACGCTCCCGCACGGCATGAACAAACGCGGCGCAGGCCCGGTACGAGCAAGCGCGGCGC
>JAISFK010000497.1 GCA_031263625.1 Clostridiales bacterium | reverse complement strand
GACACCATGCGGCGCTGCGACCTGGACGGCAGCGGCGTCATAGACATAGCGGATCTGACGGCCGCCATAGCCAAATACGAATCGACAGTCCAGTAGCGTGGCAGCGCGATAGTGTCGGCTGTGAGTAGTGCTGTAGTGCGTAGTGGGATAGCGCGTAGTGCGGCAATGCGGCAATGATCAGTGCGATAGTGAGTAGTGGATAGTGAGTAGCGCGATAAAGGCAAGGCGCGCAAACGGGGCGGGGCGGCTGCAGAGCCGCCCCGTTCTCGCGCCCGCGCGAAGCGGCCGGCGGTCCTAGCCGCTCGCTCATGGGGCGCACTGCCGAGGCCCCATTTTTCGCGCCCGCGCGAAGCAGGCGGCGGCCCTGCCAAGCAGGCGGCGACACTGCGGCGAAAGCCTGCGGTAAAGCCAGCTATACTCGTGTTCGATTGGAAATTCCGACCGCAATTTGCGGTCGGACAGAGGAAACGAGTATTACTGACTCGCGTTTATGGTAAATTCAAATGCGCGTCAGTATAGATTGCAGTTCATGCGGGATTCTGGGACAAGCCCTCAAATGATGGTTTACAAGTAAACGAGGCTCGCCGCGCGCGCACCGCAAGTTCCTCGCATGGCATCGCATGGCTCTCCGCATGGCACAACCGGCAAGCGGCAGCAAGCGGCAGCGAACATGCGAAAAGCTATTCTGGCTTGCTTTTTGTTCCCATTTAGTTTACAGTTGAAAACAGCGGCGAATCGGTGCGCGCTGCATTATTATCGATTGCAGGAGGAGAAGAATGGAACGCCATGGCATCCAAAACAAACTGAAGCGGCATCTCACCAACTATTGGGGCGAGCGCCTGCTTGCGCAGCTGCTGTACCTTGAGGAAGTCAACGCCGTCAAAGCCGGGAAATATGACGGGCTGCTGGACGAATGCACGGAAAAGCTTTACCAGGCGTACCGGCTGGAGGGCTGCGCGTCGAAATCCGACGCCCATGAGATTGAAGGCAGGCTGTTGGCGGCCTCCGCCGACGCGAAGCAGATCACGGTGTCCTGCGTCGCCCACGCGCATATCGATATGAACTGGATGTGGCGATTCGACGAGACCGTCGCCGTGACTCTCGACACCTTGCGGACAATGCTCAAGCTGATGGACGAGTATCCGGATTTCACTTTTTCGCAATCGCAGGCGTCCGTCTACAAAATAATCGAGGAGTTCGCGCCCGAATTGCTGCCGCAAATCAGGAAGCGCATAGCCGAGGGGCGCTGGGAGGCCGTCGCTTCCACATGGGTGGAAACGGACAAGAACATGCCCAGCGGCGAGAGCCTTGCGAGGCATATCCTGTACACCCGCCGCTACCTGAAAAAGCTTCTCGGCCTGAGCGACGATCAGTTCCAAATCGATTTTGAGCCCGACACTTTCGGGCACGGCCTGAACGTGCCGGAAATAATGAGCAAAGGCGGCGTGAAATATTATTACCACTGCCGGGGCTACGACGGGCACCATTTGTACAGGTGGCGTTCGCCGTCCGGAGCAGAGGTTACGGTTTTCCGCGATCCGACATGGTACATGGACGCCATAAGCGCCGGCTCGTTTATGTACATTCCGTCTTTCTGCGCCAAAAATTCCATTGACCGCATGATTCATGTCTACGGCGTCGGGGATCACGGCGGCGGGGCGACAAGGCGCGACATCGAGAGGATAATCGACTGCAATGCCTGGCCCTGCATGCCCAAACTGGAATTTGGGCGCTACATGGACTTCTATCGGTATATGGACACGCTCGATCTTCCGGTTGTGGACGGCGAGCTGAATTTTGTTTTTGACGGCTGCTACACGACGCAGACCCGAATCAAAAAGGCGAACCGCGTAGCGGAGGCCGCGCTATACGAAGCGGAGTCGCTCAACGCGGTGTCTGCCCTGCACGGCGCGTATGGATACTCGGCGGAAGCCTTCGCCGCCGCGTGGGAAAACGTGCTTTTCAATCATTTTCACGACATCCTGCCCGGCTCCGGCGTGATCGGCACAAGGGAATACGCCCTTGGGCTGTTCCAAAAGACGATGGCTTGCGCCGGCTCGCGCAAAGCCGCCGCAGTCCGGGGGATAAGCTCGCTCATAGACACGGAGGCGCTTCTTCCGGCAAATAGCCTGGAGGGCGTGCCCGAAAGCACCAGCGAGGGCGCGGGCGCGGGTTTCGGCGCCGCCAGCTTCAATTTTACCGGCTCGTCCGGCGCGGCCGGCGACAGGCGGCTGTTTCATCTGTTCAACACGACCCACGCCGTCAAAAAGGCTCTGTCCATGATCACGGTTTGGGACTGGCCGGGCGACCTGGGCAAAACCCGCATAACCGGCGAAAACGGGGAGGAAATCCCCCATCAGCTTGTTGACGCTGAAATTCAGCACTATTGGGGGCACCGCTATTTCCGCGTTCTCTGCGATTGCGAGCTTCCGGCGTTCGGGTACAGGACGGTCATGCTCTCGGAGGCCGAGCGGTTTTGCGGAGCCGTCCTTTCCAATGACATGCGCGTTGACCGGGAAGGGGAATTTGTCCTTGAAAACGACTATGTGAGAGCGGCGTTCGATCGTATAAGCGGCGGGCTGATCTCCTTTATCGACAAGGAGAGCGGCTTTGAATACGCCAGCCCGAAGGACGCCGGCGGCGCGTTTCGCCTCATCGAGGAGAGCGACGCGGGGATGACGGCCTGGAGGATCGGCCGCTACATGAGCAAAAAGCCGATTTGCGAGAACGCGCGGATATCCCCGGTCGCCGGCATCCTGCAAAAATCATTTTCGTATGAAGTCGAATTTGGCGGCTCCAAGCTGGCGGCAACGGTTTCTTTGGAGAAAAACAGCCGCATGATTCGTTACGACGTCAAGTGCGACTGGCGCGAATTCGGCGTTCCCCAAAAAAGCGTGCCGCAGCTCTCGTTTGGGCTGCCGCTCGGCTTTGCCTGCGACACATTCGCCTATGACGCCGCCTTTGGCGTCGTGGAGCGCGCCGGGAGAGACTACGACGTGCCTGGGCAGAGCTTTGCCTTCGCGGCTGCGGGCGCGGCTGGCGCGGCCGTTGCGGGTGGCGGTGGCTGCGATGGCGCCTGCAGCGTCCGCGAAGATGGCGCCGGCAATGGTTGCGAAGGCGGCGACAGTGGTGGCGCCGGCGGTGGCGCCTGCGGTGGCGCCCGCGAAGATGGCGCCTGCGGTGAAGGTGGCGGTGGCTGCGAAGACAGTGGTGGCGCGCGCGGCGGGCTTATGCTGGTCACGGACTCGAAGTACGGCTTCCGCTGCTGCAACGGCGGCATGTCCGTCACTTTGATCAGGAGCTCCTTCGAGCCCGACCCGATCCCGGAATGTTACGAGCATGAATTCAGTTTCGGAATCGGCATAATGCGCGACGGTTCGGCAAAGGCCCTAATTGACGCTTCGGCGGATTTCCGCCATCCGGCGATAACCGTCGCCGCCGGTTCCCAAAAGGGATGCCTGCCGCCTGCCGGAAGCTTTCTGAATGTAGCGTCAACATCCGGCGACATTGTCATATCGGCCATAAAAATGGCTGAAAACGGCGACGGAGCGCTCATCGTCCGGGCTTATGAAGCAAATGGAAAAGACGCGTCGGCGGCGCTTGATTTTTGCAAAGCTCCGGCCAGAGCGGTTTACGCGGATACCCACGAAAACGAGCTGCCGGGCAAGACGCCGGCTGTTTCCGGCAACACCGTGACAGCGGACTTCCCGTCCAAAGCCGTCACGGCGATAAAGGTCTGGTTCTAGGATGCGGCCCGAAATTCCAATGCATTGCAGGCAATAGTTGCTCAATAGCGCTCCATAGTTGCTCAATAGTTTTTGGACTTCGTTCCAAAAACTATTGAGCATTTGATTGTTTTGGGATTTCGTTCCAAAAACTATTGAGCATTTGGCCGCAAGATTGACGTGAAAACCGTGGAGCGGTATCTGAGTGCACTGATGGACTGCTACATTCTGTATCAGGCCAAGCGGTACAATGTCAAAGGGAAGCAGTATCTGAAAACGCTGGAGAAATATTACGCCGTAGCTATACGTTTTGACTATCGCAGATTTGTTTTTCAAGCCACTGAAAATACCACTGTTCTGTTTC
>JAISFK010000436.1 GCA_031263625.1 Clostridiales bacterium | reverse complement strand
AATCCATGGCTTCGGCTCCTTGCTTTTCGCTCTATTTTGCGCGCATATGCCCGCGCCGCGCGCCGTGCGCAGCGCACCCCTGCGGTTGCTGTTCGCGCCGCGCGCATGTGCGCGCTCCGCATGTCCTTCTTCGCCTATTTCGCCAGCGGCTCTTTCGGCAGCATGGCGCTCGCGGCCTTGGCCTCGTCGCCAGCCTCGCCATCGCGCCCGAGCGCTTCCAGCACGGCCGCCTTGAGCAGGCGCGGCTCCGCGCGCTCCGGCTGGAGCGCCATGACGTATTCGGCGAGCTCGAGCGCCTTGTCGAACTCCCCCGTGTCGCGCAAGCACATCGCGCGCAGCATGTAGGCGTCGAGGTTGCCCGGATTGGCGAGCGACTGGCTGCGGAACTCGCCGATCGCGCTCTTGTACAGCGGCAGCGCCTCGTCCATGCGCCCGAGCATTTTCAGCGCGAGCGGCTCAAAGTAGCGCGCCGTCTCCTTGATGTACCCGTCCCCCGCCTTTTCGAGCAGCTGGCGGGCGCAGCCCAGCACCTTGCCGTATTCCTCCGCGGACAGGTGGCAGTTCGCGAGCAGGAACGCCGCCTCGGCGTCGAAGCGGCCTGCGGCCTCCGACAGCGCCTTCGCCCGCTCCAGCGCGGCAATGGCCGACGGCACGTCTTCCCTGGTGGCGCATATCTGCGCCCGCTCCAAATATATTCGGCGGCGCACCACATCGTCCGGCGCCAGCGCCGGCGCGCCGTCCGCTCCCGCCGCAGCGCCGGCTGCTTCTGCCGCGATGGCGACAGGAGCTATACCGCTGGCTCCGTCTGCCGCGCCGTTTGCTCCGTCTGCCGCGCCATCGGCAGGCACCGTGCCACCGGCCTCCAGCGCGCTTTCGAGCGCGTCCAGCGCCGCGAGCGCGTCGTCGGGCCTGCCCTGCCCGGCGAGCAGCGCCGCCCTGTCAAAGGCCAGCCCCGGTTCGTCCGGGAACAGCTCCGCCGCGCCGTCCAACACCTCCCCCGCCTTCGCGGGCTGCTTTTGCCGCATCAGCGCCGCGAATTTGAGGTGGTAGCCCTCGTAGGCGTCGGGGCAGACGAGCAGCAGCTCGTCGAGCGCCTGCAGCGCCTCGGGAAAGCGCTCCAGCTGCAGCAGGAGGCGGGCCTTGCGGACGCGTATGTCCGCGCGCATCGCGTCGCGCCTGATCGCCTTGGCGTAGCTGCGGATAGCCATGTCCGCCTCGCCGTTCTCCTCGTGGAGCAGTCCCATGCTGTAGTGCAGCTGCGCGTCGTCGTAGCCGTTCGCGGCTGCCTTGCTGTAGTGCTCGAGGCCGAGCGCCGTGTCGCCCTGCAGCAGCGCGACGCTGCCGAGGTGGAAGTGCGCCAGCCCAGAGGAGCGGTTGAGCTTGAGCGCCTTCTCGAACTGCGCCCTCGCCTCGTCGAGCCTGCCGAGGCTCGCGCAGGCGACGCCCTTTGACAGGTAGACGTTGATGTCCATCGGATCCTCGCGCTCGGCCCTGTCGAAGCAGGCGAGCGCCGCCTCGTGCTTGCCCTGGCCCGCGAGCATCGACCCCTGCGTCAGATGCTCCCGCGCGGACAGGTTTTCTGATAGTTTCGCCGTCGTATTTTCCATGTGGCCGTTCCCTCCTATGCTATTTCAAGCAGTCCCTTATGCCGCCAGCTGCGGCTAAAACCCGTACAGCACGCCGCCCCCGCCGCCGGCAAAGGCCCTGTACTCTTTGGCGAAGCTCCTGGGCATGACGTATTTTGGCACATATGCGGGCGGAATGTAATAGCCTTGCCTGAACCTCTGAAGGATCTGGCTGTCGAGCTGCGTCAAAACAAACTCCGACGCAAAGTCCTCCAGCCTGTTTTTTATTCCCTCGCCGAATGAATACAGCGTTCCCGCGACAAGCCCCTTGTACAGCATTTTCCCGGTGATCTGCTTCGTCCAGCCGCTCCTTATCTGATACGTCAGCTCTCGCTTGAGCACCGCGACAAAGCTGCCGCTCCCGGTGAATATGCCAGTCTTTGCGGCGCCGGCAGTAAAAATTTTCGCCAGCGCATTGTTGGCTGATTTTACCGCGTTTTGGACGATGGGCAGCTTCGCAACCTTGTCCAGGCACAATCCCAAGACCGCGCCGACCGTCGCGCTCACTGCGGCGCCGACCAGCAGCTCGCCGAGCGATTTGTGCGACTTGCCGGTCATGTTTTCCAGCGCGCCGGTGGCAAACGAGGACAGCGCCCCGCTCACAGCCGCGCCAAGGACGGGCCCGCCCGCCGCAGTCGCCAGAAAACCGACGCCGCCGCCGATCGCGGAACCGGCGTAGGACTCCCACGAGGACATCTCGCCGCTCAGGACGTCGCTGAAAATTTGCCCTCCCAGACCTGCCAATATTCCCGCGCCGACAACGGCAAGCAAGCCGCCCGTCATGACGCAGGCTATGCCGACGGCCACCCCGGCGACGATTGTCACGACTGTTTTCAGCCAGCCGTCGTTCCACGCTTCCACGATGCCGTCCCAAAGCGCTGCGGCCGCGCCTTTGATCCGCTCGCCCAGCTCGACGACGCCATTGATTATTCCTCCCAGCCCTCCCGCAAAAGCGTCTCCGACGGCGCTCCCGACGCCGCACAAAAACTCCCAGAGCGACTTTTGCCCCTCCGGCGACCTCAGCTCAGGGTTTTTATCGAAGAACGCCTTGCGGTTATTCTGTATCGTTCTCTCGACATCGATGTCCACGCGCCTGGCCGTGTCCAGCAGCGCCTGCGTCCGGGACGACAGGGCGCGGGCGTTCGTCTCGCGGACGCAGAGCTGTCGGATCTTCTGATTGACGTAGTAGTCCGCGCCGTTCAGGTAGGACGACATGCCGCCCTCGACTGAGTGCATTTTCTGCTGAACCTTTCGGCTGAGGTCGTCGCAATACTGCCCCAGCTCGTCCGCGAGCCTGCCGGATTCGGATGCCGCGCCGGACAGATCGCCGTACCGCAGTGTAAGAACCATTGCCGCTGCTCCTTTCTGCCTGTTTTGCCTGTTCTTGCCTGTTTTGCCTGTTTCTGCTGTTGCCTAGCGCCGGCGCCGCTCCTCCTCGGCTCTGCGGCGCTCGTCCTCGAGCCGCCGTTCCTCCGCGGCGATCGCGGCTCTGGTTTCGGCGGCGCGCCGCTCGGCGTTGGCCAGCGCGCTTTGCCTTTCGCCGATTTTTCGGCCGATGTCGCCCAGCTCGCGCTGCAACTCCCCGTCGGAGGATGTCGCGTTGCCGTCCGAGCCCAGCCCGCGCTCGTCCTTGCCGGACAGTATGGCGCCAATCTGGCCGTCCTTGCCGGAATAGCCTATCGCGCTGCCGAGCTTGCCGCCCGCCGAGCGCAGCTTGCCGTTCACGTCGCCCGAATTGCTGCCGACGGTGGAGCTGAGGGCGCTTCTCACCGCTTCCACGTCGCCCTGGCGCCTCCTGAGCCTGCGCAACTCGTCGTTCAGGCTGTTAATCTGACTGTTCCAATAATTGAGATCGCCGCGCAGCGAATCCAAGCTTGCCATGTGGCAAAACCTCCTTATTTTTCGGGATCCTCCTATTTCGGAATCCTGATAAAGTGGCCAATCGCGGCCTCGGCTATTGTATAACCATCGCTGAGGCTCTTAATCTGGGCGCCATACGGGTCGGCGACAATGAAGTCGGACGGCTGCAGATTCAATGGATCCGCAGCGGGATGCACCCCGACCACCACAATCGAATGACCGCCGTCGTTGCTGACACGAATCAGCGTGGGTTTGCCTTCTTGCAGTTTATTGTACGAATACCGCAATGTCTCAGCCTGCGACACATCTTCGTTCCGCTCGTAGCCAGGGTCTGTGTAATTCCACTTGGTGACATTGCATCCATTTGTGGCATCCCAACCCCACCCGGACGTCACCTGATCGGGTGTAAGGCGCGCATTGTGCATCATTGACCAGGCCATCAGCTCGGCCGTGACCGTACACGCCACGTTTCTGCCGCCATTACGGTATGAATCGCCGTCCGCGTCGTGTTCGTAATCATTTTGATTATACAAAAAATTGTCGCTGAAATTGTTTGCCATTTTGTATGTGGGTTTGCATGTGGGCTGCTTCTCGTCATTGGTTGCCGGGACGAGCCTGCCGCCCACGAACTCCATCATGATGGGTTCCGCATTGCCGCTCGCGCCTTGCCCATTTCCATAGCCTATCCCGCCGCCCACCGCGCCAAATACTCCCGCCGCGCCTGCCGCGCCACCTGCCGCCGCGCCAGCTACTCCCGCCGCTCCCGCGCCGCCGGCGCCCGCATAGGCCGTTGACAGCTCGGAGTCGGTCTGCATGTACGCGTCACGCGCCTCGGCGAGCGCGTCGCGGATGTCGGCCATGATGTCCGATATGTCGCCGAGATTGCGCCGCACCTGCTCGCAGTCCTTCGCGAAAGCGTCACGCCCCCTGCCCTTCCAGCAGCCGAGGATCGCGCTCGCGGCCGCGTTGACCCCTTCAACGATGCCGCCGAACTGCGCCATGCAATTCGCGTATGCGGATATGGTGTCGTTGAAGCTCTTTGTGTCGAGATGCCTTACGCCCTCTGCCATGTCACGCGCTCCCTTCGCTCTTATCGCTCTTGTCGTTCTTGTCGCTCTTGTCGCATTTCACCAGCTTTACTTTATCAAGGCCGCCCCTGGCGTCGCACACGTAGCCGTCGCCGAGCGCGATGGGCTTTTTGTGCGCCTTCAGGTCGCCCGGCGAGAACTTGCCCGTCCCGAACAGCCTTATGTTCGCCAGATCGTCCAGCAGGAAAAACATGCCGAAGTCCCTCGCGATCCTCAGCATTTCGGGCGGCGAGTACTCCTGGCTGTTCTCCACGTCCGAGAATATGAAGCAGATTTTCAGCTGCCGCGCATCGGCCAGCAGCTTTCTGAACAGCTCGCACGCCGCCTTGTCCACCGCTCCGGCCGCGAACACCTGTCGGTTCTGCACGACGCACAGCAGCAGCGGCTCGCTTTCGATGCTGCCGCCGTCGCGCAAGATCCCCATGCGCTCCTTTGCGGCGTCGCCGAACCTCTGCACGACGCCCTCGAACTCCGCCGCGTCAACCGTCAGCCGCTCCACGAAGCCGAAGGCCCCGAACTCGGCGAGCTGCCGGTCGTAGCCGTCGATCAGGTGCGCCTCGCAGGGCATGTCGAACACGTGCCGCTGCAGGTGCCTCAGCACGGTGCGCAGCAGGCCGCTCTTGCCGGAGCCCTCCCGCCCGCATATGCCGACGGATCCGACGCGGGCGAGATCAACTGTCACCGGCTCGATCTCGCTGTACGTCAGGCCGACCGGGACGGCGTAGGCGCCAAAGCCGCGAGCCTCGCGCTTCCACCAGTCCTCCGTCAGCACGGGCGGGATGGACGGGACTGGCCGGGCGCGCTCGCCGCCATATGCCGAGGCGATCCGCGCCATGAAAGCCTTCGCCTGCTCGATGCGCCTGCTCTCGCTGCGCCGCTCTTCCGCGCCGCCGGCGGCTACGGCGCCTGCAGCGACGTTGGCGCCTGCGGCGGCGCTGGCCGGGAGGCCGTCGAACGGCAGGAACGCTTGGTACTCGTACACCGTCTTGTCAACCGACACCAGCCCGCGCCCCTGCAAGTTCTTCGGGCGGATCTGGCACCTGTCGAATATGCTGCCGTACTCGCTGGCCTCCGTACAGCAGAAGGCGAGGCGCGTCGCGAAGTTGCTCATGTACCTGTAGCTCAGCCCGGACGTCTGCTTCGCGGTCGCCACGACCGTGACCCCCAGGGCCAGCCCCTCGCGGCAGATGTTGAGCAGCGCGTCCTCGTAGTCCGGGAACACGTCCTTGAACGTCGCCA
>JAISFK010000395.1 GCA_031263625.1 Clostridiales bacterium | reverse complement strand
CGGTCGCGCCCGCCTTGCCCCTGATGTTGAGCTCCGGCGCCTTCACGCTCACGCGCGAGTCGGCCGGCACAGAGCGCGTGATGAACGTGTTGCTGCCGATCACGGTCCCGTCGCCGATGACCGACTCCCCGCCCAGTATGGACGCCGACGAGTAGACCGTGACCTCGTCGCCGAGCGTCGGGTGGCGCTTCTGGCCGCGCAGGCTCTGGCCGCCGCGCGTGGACAGCGCCCCAAGCGTGACGCCCTGGTATATCTTGACGTAATTGCCTATCCGCGTCGTTTCCCCCACGACTATGCCGGTCCCGTGGTCGATGAAGAAGTGGTGCCCTATCTCGGCCCCCGGATGTATGTCAATGCCGGTCAGGCTGTGGGCGTGCTCCGTCATGATGCGCGGTATCAGCGGCACGGACAGCAGATGGAGCTCGTGCGCGAGCCTGTAGACCGTGATGGCGAATATGCCCGGATACGCAAAAATGATCTCGTGGCTGTCCCTCGCCGCAGGGTCGCCCTCGAACGCGGCGTCCACGTCCGTGAGCATGAGCTCGCGAATCATGGGCACCTTGCCGAGGAAGGCGTGGCTCAGCTCGTGCGCGCGATCGTGCAGATCGACGCACTCGCCGCCTTTCGCCATGTGGTGGTTCAGCGCGCAGCAGATCTGCAGCTGCAGCTTTCTCTGCACGTCTACGAGCAGGGCGGCAATTTCGTACTCCAGGTGCTCCTCGTCCAAATCGTCCTTTTCAAAATAGCCCGGAAAAATAATGTGCCTCAGCAACTCGACTATCTCGATTACGACGTCCTTGCTGGGCAAAAAGCGGGGAAACACGCCCGAAGCGGGCGCGTGCCGCTCATAGCTTTCGATGATCTCCGCCACAAGCCCGGCCATCTCCCTGGCGTGGCTGTTTTTTTTCTCTGTCGCCTGATCCATGGCAAAACCATACCCTTTCAAGTTCAAGTGTAAGCATCCGCCTCATGGACAGGGGCGACATCGCCCCGCTTTTGCCGCCGGCCACGCTTTTGCGGCAGGGCCTGCTTCTGCCGCCGCTCCCGCTTTTGCCACAGGCCACACTTTTGCGGCAGGGCCTGCTTTTGCCGCTGGATCCGTTTTTGCCACCGGATCTGCTTCTGCCGCCGGATCTGCTTTTGGCGCCGCTCCCGCTTTTGCCGCAGGCCACACTTTTGCGGCAGAGCCTGCTTCTGCCGCTGGAGCCGCTTCTGCCGCCGTTCTCGCTTCTGCCGCCGGATCTGCTTTTGCCGCCGCTCCCGCTTTTGCCGCAGGCCCTGCCCCTGCCATCGGCCGCGCCTCGACCGCCGCCCGCTCGGAGCCGGCGCCGCCGCGCAGCAACGGCCTCGTGCTGGCCGCGCTTATCGCGATGGTGAACAGGTTGTGCAGCAGCGCGGACACGCCCGGCGAAACGGCGTTGCCGATGCCAAGCGCGAGCAGCGCCGTGTTGAATCCGACAATGGCGTTGAAATTGCGCTGCACGCGCCTCATGAGCCGCTGGCCCAAAAGCCTTGCCGTGACAAGTTGCATGAGGCTCGAATCCAGCAGCGTGATGTCCGCCACCTCGCGGGCGATGTCGGACGAGTCCTTCATCGACGCCGAAACGTCGGCGGCGGCAAGGGCCGGCGAATCGTTTATGCCGTCGCCGACCATGGCGACCTTGCGCCCGCCCCGCTTCGCGGACTTGATGAAATCCGCCTTGTCCTTGGGGAGGATCTGCGCGCGGAAGCCGTCCAGGCCCAGCCGCTCGCTCACGAGGCGCGCCGCCGAGGCGCTGTCGCCCGTCAGCATGACGATCTCGCCGACACCCAGTTCGCGCAACCGCGAAATGGCCTCGCCCGCCTCGTCCCTGAGCGGATCGCTGACGCAGATGAAGCCCGCCAGCGCGCCGTCCACCGCGAGAAAAATGGCCGACTCGCCGCCGGAAAGCGTCTCTATCAGCGCCTGCTGCTCCGGCGTGGCCGATATGCCCTCGTCGTCGAAGATGAAATGGTGGCTGCCGATTATGGCCTTCTTGCCGTGGAGCGTCGTCGCGATGCCGTGGGCCACGACGTACTCCACCTCGGCGTGCTCCTCCTCGTGGCGCAGATTCTCGTTTTTGGCCGCCCTGACGATCGCGGTCGCCACGCTGTGCGGGAAGTGCTCCTCCATGCATGCGGCCAGGCGCAGCACGCTCTCCCTCGCATACCCCGGCATGGGAACCACGCGGCTCACCGACGGGCGAGCCTTCGTCAGCGTGCCGGTCTTGTCGAATATGAACGCGCCCGCCTCGGCAATGCTCTCGAAATACTTGCCGCCCTTGACGACGATCCTCAGCGCGGAAGCCTCGCGCATGGCCGAAATGACGGATATGGGCGTGGCGAGCTTGATGGCGCAGGAGTAGTCAACCAGCAGCACGGACAGCGCCTTCGACACGTTCCGCGTCGCGGCGAACACGCCCGCGGCCAGCAAAAAGCTGAGCGGCACGATGCCGTCGGCTATGCGCTCCGCCCTGCCCTGCACGGAGGCTTTCAGGCTCTCAGACTCGCTTATCATGTCCACAATCCGGCTGATGCGCGTGCCGCTCGCCAGCGCCACGGCCTTTACCGCGATTGCGCCGTCCTCCACGACGGTTCCCGCGTATACGCTGTCGCCCGCCTTTTTGAACGCGCCCAGCGGCTCGCCCGTCATGACCGCCTGGTTCACGACGGCCTCGCCCCTCTCCACCCTGCCGTCCACGGGGATTGTCGCCCCCGTGCGCGCGACGACGAGATCGCCGGCCTTCAGCTGCGACACCGGGATCTGCGCCTCCCTGCCCTCGCGCTCCACCCACGCGGTTTCGGCGTTTATGAGCAGGCTGCCGGACAGCATGCTTTTCGTCTTTTTCAGCGTGTAGCCCTCCAGCAGCTCGGACAGCCCCAGCAGAAACATGATGGACGACGCCGTGCCAAAATTGCCCTGGGCCATGGAAACGCCCACGGCCGAGGCGTCGAGCACGTCAACGCCGATCTTGCCGCTCTTCAGGCAGGCCCACCCCTTCCGCGCGAAGCGCAGGAAGCGCGCCGCAGTGACAGCGCGGCGGACGGGCGACGGCAGCAGGATGGCGCAGAACAGCTGGCGCGCCAGCATGGAGAACAGCTTTTGCGCAAAAGCCTCGTCAATCAGGCGCAGGCTGTCCCTCTCGCGCGGCTGGGCAAGGGCGAGCGCGGAAAAGCGCAGCCCCCTCGCCGCCCGCAAAAGCTCGGCGCGGGCGGGCGCAACGCCGCCACCGCCGCCGCCTGCGCGCACTTTGGCGGCAACGCCGCCACCGCTGGCGTCGCGGGCGGGCGGCCCGTAATGGAGCAACACGCTGCCCGTGCGGCTGCTGGCTTTTGCAGCCGACACAAACGGCAGGCCGGCAAAATACGCCTCCACCGCCGGCTCGGCCTCCGGGCTAAAAACATCCCGGCCGTAGCGCAAGCGGATACGGCCGGGAATGTCGCTGACTATGGCGATTCTCATGTCAGGCGTTTTCTTCCGCGCTCGCGCCCGCGCCTGCGCCCGCAGCCGCGCCGGCCTCTGCATCCTTCCCGTCGCAGCAGCCGCAGTCGCAGTCGCCCGCCTTCTGCCTGGCCTCCGCGTATATGTCCTGCGCGTCCTCTTTGATGGACTCGTATGCCGCCATCGCGTCGTCCTTCAGGCTCATGCCCTTCGCGACTGCGGCGACGGCGGCCTTGCGCGCCGCCTTGCTTTTGACGATGGTCGGCAGGATAAGCCCCGCCGCCACGCCGCCGGCGAAAGTCAGCAGCTTCCTGCGAATTAAAAATGTGACTATGCCCATTATGGTTTCCCTTTCCGGCTCGCCTTTTTCGTACTAT
>JAISFK010000352.1 GCA_031263625.1 Clostridiales bacterium | reverse complement strand
AAAGCGGGCGGCGCCGGGCAGGCGGGCCGCGAGCGGTTGCGCAAGCGGTTATTTTGAGCGGCGCAAGGCGAATTTTGTGCCGCATGAGCGGCTTGCGCAGTGCGCGGAAGTTTGCGCGGCGTATGCGAAATCCGAGCAACGCAGGCGCATTGCCTGCGGGCCTGAGCCCTGCTACGCCACGATGTCCGCGAGCTTTTGGTACGCCTCGTCCTTGTCGTCCTGCGTGACGCCCAAGTAGCGCCGCGTCACGGCGAAGCTGGAGTGGTTGTAGATCTCCATGATGACGGCTGGCGACACGCCGTTTTTCCAGGCGTGGTAACCGAATGTCTTGCGCAGCGAGTGGCACGACACGCGCGAGCGAAAGCCGAGCGCCTCGGCGGCGGCGCGGATTATGCGGTACGCCTGCACGCGGCCGATCGCTCCGCCCTTGCGGCTTTTGATGAGGTGCGCGCCTCGCGCGGCGGCCCCAAAGCAAATGCGCAGCGCGGCGACGATGGCCGTGTTTAGCGCGACGAGCTTGGCCTTGCCGGTCTTCTTCTCGGCGACGGCCACGCTCTCTCGGAAGCGCTCGCGCTCGAAGTCGTACACGTCGTCCCACTTCAGGCGAAGCAAATCGCTGACGCGCAGGGCCGTGTGTATGCCCATCACTACAAGGAGATGGTTGCGGAACTCGCCGCGATCGAGATAGTACGCCGCGAGCTCCTGAACTTGTTTTTTGTTGCGTATGGGCTGGGTAGTTGACATAAACGGAATCCTCCTGTAAAATGTAAAAAAAGTTAAAAATAAGTGCATATGGTCGCATAGTACCAGCCAAACGCGGGCCGCCAAGCCCGCAGTTTGAGAGGCGCAAACGCTAATGTAACACAATACGCAGACTGTTGCATTGGCGTTTTTTCGCTGTATTTGCCGGGGCGCATAGCTCCGGCTCATTTATTTGGCCCCGCCTTGTTGCATTTTGCCTTGTTTTGTCGCATATTGTCTTATTCTGCCTTATTGCCGCGCCTTGTTGCCCCGCTGGGTTGCAGGCTCGCCGGCCTCCTTCTGGCCCGCCATTTCAGTACAAAAATAATTTTAGCAAAACCAATGCAACATAATGCGTAGTTAGTTGCATTTGGCGGCAAATGGAGGAGAGCACTATGATATGTCCACAATGCGGCGCGGAGCTTGCGCCGGACACAAGGTTCTGCGGCATCTGCGGGGGGAAAATCGACATTGCGGCCGCAGACGGGGCGGCATCCGCAGGCGCTCCCGCGTCCGGCGCGGCGCCAACACAGGCGCCGTCATCGGTGCCCACGCCAGCGCCCTCTCCCGCGTCGGGGGCGGCGCCTATATACGCGCAGGCGCCGACGCCCGCGTCCACCGGGGGCAAGGCGAAGTTTGAAGTCGCCCGCCTGAAAAAATTCGCCATACCTGTTGTTGCGGTTATCGTAGCGGTTGCCGCCGCAGTCGTCCTGTGGAGTTTTTTCGGGCCGTCGAAGTACGAGCAGAACAAATTCGTGTATAGTGTCGATTGGGACGACGACGCCATCGTAATCCGGCAACCCGGCGGAAAAATCATAACGACCATATACGGGTACGTCCAAAACTCGCGCACAAGCTTGAATGGCACGAAAACCGCATTGCTCGTGAGCGAGGAGGAAAACCCCTCATCCTCGCAGGACGGCGATGGCTATGAGCTCTACCTCTTATCGGACAGGCCGGAAAAGGTGTCTGACGGCGTGTTTTCAATGCAAATCGCCCCATTTGGCGGCGGGGTTGTTTTTACTCGTGACGTCGATAAGGGTGTCGGCGCACTGTGCCTTTACAGCGGCGGCAAAACCGCCACGCTCAGCACGGAGTTCGACACAAACGGCAGTTTCACGCTGTCGCCCAACGGCACCGCCGCAGGCTACACGATAATAGACGGGGACGAAACGATCGGGTATGTCTACGACGGAAAGCAACAACTGGAACTCGGCGAGGACATGATCCCTATCGCCGTGGCAGATGGCGCGAAGTACGTCTACTATAACAAGATCAGCTATGACAGTGACGGCAATCGGACCGGAAGCAGCCTGTACGTTCAAAAAGGCGTGGACGCCGGCGCAAGGACGCTTTTGGGTTCGGGCGCGGAAATATCCTATATGAACAGGGATTTATCACAGGCGGTTTACACGAAGCCCAGCGGCAGCGACAACTCGAGAAAGCTGTATCTGAGCAGGGACGCCGACAAAGGTAGCGATCTGGCGGGCAATGCAAATGGATTCCTTGTGCCGCGCGGCACGGTGAATGGATACATTTATGGCGAATACTCCTATTGGATTATCGGCACCGCCTCGTTTGCCGACACCTACTACAATGACAGGACTGTGGAAGGCAACAGGAATATTCGCCACATAACAAAAAAATTCGAGGTGAGCGGCAATGTGGCGAGCGCGGTGGATTCTGCCTGGCTGGCCGACGACGGCAAGACAATCACGTTCCTCAAGAGAAACAGGGTGAGCAAGATTGACGGATCCAAAGAGAACGCGGAAGCCGTCGAGCTTACCGAGGGGAAAGTCCTCGCGTTTGCGCCGTTGGACAATGGGAGCGCGATTTACTTTGTAAACGACGACTACGAGCTGTTTTATCAAAAAGGCGCGGGCAAGCCCGTGGCGGTCGGCGACGAATTGCCCGACGCTACGCAGTACTTTAAATCCAACTCGACAGCAAAGTATGACAGTTTTTATTCTTTGTACAGTGGCCTGTACAAGGGCAACACGCTGTTTTACAAGAGCGACGGCGAGCTTTGCGTTTCAAATGGTGGCAAGGGCTCGCCCGTCAGAGGCGTGGATGGCGAGGTGGACTCTATTATTGCGAGCAGGTTTTATATCTACGTCGAAACGGCCGATGGGGCCGACGAGTTCGTCTATCGCAGCTGGGACGGCAAGACGTTTGAGGATTATTCAACGCATTAGGGCAGGGGGAGAGCGGCATGGCACTGTTTGACGACTTGAAGAAAAAGGTCGCCGACACGACGCAGGGCGCCGTGCGAGGGGCAAGGGATATCACGGACTCCGCGAGGTACAACTCGCTCATAAGCGACGAGCAGAAGTCTATTGCCAACATGTACGGGCAGATCGGCAAGTATTTCTACGAGCACTGCACGGAGCAGGTAGAGTCGCCGCTCAAAGAGATGTGCGAGTCCATCGCCGCGTCAAATGTGCGCATTGCGTCGTACCAGCTCGGCCTGCAGCAGATCCGTGGCATGAAAACGTGCGCGAACTGCGGCACGGAGATCCCCATAGCCGCGCCGTTTTGCAGCAACTGCGGCGCTCAGGCGGCGGAGGTCGCGCCCGCGCCCGCCGCGCCCGAAAAGGCACAGCCCGAAAAATTCTGCGTGAACTGCGGCAACAGGCTTGAGCCGGGCGCGGCTTTTTGCCTGAGCTGCGGTCGGAAGGTTTGACATATGCAATGCCATGAGTGCGGATATGAAAACGATGCGAGGCACAGGTTCTGCAACAGGTGCGGCGCGAGGTTGGATGTCATCGACGCGGCTGTGGGCGAACATGCAGGCGCGCAGGGGGGCATGGCGGCGGACGCGCTCAGCGCGAGCGCGGCCACGGACGTGATCGCGTTTGAACCCGAGCGGCCCGTCGCCCGCGAAAGCGCGGGCGAGTACGCAAACGCGCATTACGCGAACGAACAATACGCGCCGTATGCGAACGGGCAGTTTTACGCGCAGCCGGGGCAATACGCGGCGGCGCCTGCGCCGCCCGCTCCGGCAGCGCCTGCTCCGGCCGAGAAGCGCGGCCCGCCGAAGCTCCTGAAGGGCCTGATTGCTGCCGCGATCTGCCTGGGCGCGGTCGCGGCGCTGGCGGCGAGCGCGCTCTTTTTCGGATTGCCGGCGCTCAGGTACGGCGCCGCGGAGCGGCTTGAGGGCGACGGCGAATTTCTGGAAGCCGCGCTCGCCTTCGCGGAGCTTGGCAATTTCAGGGATTCCGCCGAACGCGCAGACGGGGCGATCTACAGGCACGCGGAAGCCCTGCTGGCGGATGGCGACTACGACAGGGCGGCGCGGCAGTTTGGGAGCATAGGGGATTACAGCGACGCGGCCGACAGGATTGACGAGAGCAGCTTCCTGAAAGCCTGCGCGCTTGGCGACGGCGGCGAATACGACGACGCGCTGGACATCCTCGAAAGGCTTGGCGAATACCCCGGAGCGGCCGGCAAGATTGCGGAGTACCAGTTGCTCAAGCAGGGCGGCGAAGACGCCGCTCAGGCTGAGCAGGGCGCCGAAGATGTTGCGCAGGCCGAACAGGGCGACGCGGCCGACTCGGGGCCGGAGCAGGGCGGGACGCCGGAAACCGGCCAAACGCCAACGCAACCAGATGTGACGGCACCGGCAGAGTTGGCACAGCCGACTCCGGCGCCGACAGAATCGCTGCCGGTGCCGACAGAGCCGGAGGCCGAGCATACATACGAGATCTACGTTGAGGACGTGTCGTGGCATGAGGCGAGGCGGCGCTGCGAGGATATGGGCGGCCACCTGGCCACGGTTGGCTCGCGCGACGAGGAGGACAAAATAATCGCGCTCGTAGATGCGACCGCCGCAAAGTATGTGTGGCTCGGCGGCTACACGGGATACGACAGCGGCGGGTTCCTGCGGGCCGCATGGATCACGGGCGAGCCGTTCAGCTACGAGAATTGGACCGAGAACGAGCCGTCGGGCAAGGACGTTGACGGCACGGACGAAAATTGCCTGATGATGTGGCACCCGAATAACAGCGACCGCTGGGCGTGGAACGACCAGCGCAGCGACCCGGTAGCGGCCCTGCCGGACTACTTTGCGGGCAATGTCGCGTACATTTGCGAGTATGAGTAGCTCGCAAAGAGCACAGAGCGCGCAATCGGAACTGTTGGCCAGATGCCGAAAATAACGCGAAAGGAGATAAACGGTGTTCTGCACAAATTGCGGAGCGAAAATTCAAGACGACGCGCTGGCCTGCCCTGACTGCGGGCAAGAACTTTCCGGCGCGGATTCCAGCGGCAAAAGCGACCCGGAGGCAACTGGCGCGGCTTTTGAGCCTGACGCCGGAGAAAGCGCCGGCGCGCAAGAGCAGGGCGGGCAGGCTGAGCCGCAGTCGGAGCTATCGCCGCAACAAGAGCCAAGTGAACAGATGGCTGAATCGCAATCGGAGCAGTTGCCTTTACCTCAGCCAGCATCGTCGCCACGGCAGGAGCAAGGCGAGCAGGCGGCCGAGCCGCAGGCGCTGTTCTGCGAAGTCTGCGGCGAGAAAATGCCTGCGGGTTCCGTGTTCTGCGGAATTTGCGGCAACGCGGTCGGCGCGGGTGCCTTGCCTGCGCCAGCGCTGTCGCCGTCGCCCACGCCAGCGCCACCGCAGGCGAAGCAACTCTTTCCACAGCCACAGGAATGGGCGCCCGAGGCCCATGCAACCCAGGCCCAGCCATCGCCACCGCGACAGGCGCGGAGCAAGGCGACCGCTATCGAAATCCCTGCGTCGCCCGCGCGGGTCGCCGCGTCCGTTGCGCTGGGATTCCTGCTGTTTCTGTCGGTCTGTGCGCTCTTGCTCTTGTCCGTCGCGCACTCGCTCACGGACGGCGGCATAAAGGACGCGGTGCAGAGAATGGACTTGTCGAAGGTTGCCGTAAATTCGGGCATAGCCGAGATCGTAAACGACAATATCGGGCATACAACGCGCGACTTGTTCGGCATCGACGCGGACGGTATCGCGGAGTTGTTTCAGCGCTCTAGCTTCAAGGAGTCGATAGGGAGCGCACTGGCCGGCTACATTGACGCGCTGGCCGGAGGTGACGCCCGCCACAGTCTGTCCGCGCGCGAAGTCCAGCGCATTTTGCGCGGCAACGCGTCGGCCATCCGCTCGCAGTTCGGATATGAGCTGACAGACGAGGATTACGACAGGGTGGCCGAATATCTCAATGAATACGGCATGTTGGACGATTACAGCGTGGGTGCGCTGATGTCGGAATACGGGGCGTCGATGGCGATGCTGTACGCGCTGCTGTCGGTCTACGCGCTGGCCGCCGCCGGCGCCCTCTGCCTCACGCTCGCGTTCGACATCTTCCTCGTCAATCTGAGGCGCGCCCGCTCCGCGCTGCCGGTCTGCGGTGCCGCGATTGGCGCGGCGGGGGCACTCTATGCGGCGCTTGGCCTGCTGGCGCCGTCGCTCGGCGGGCTTATCGGAGGTCGCGCGGGCAGGCTTTTGATCGAGGCGGCGAACGGGCTTGGCGCTACCGTGTTGTGCGCGGGGCTTATCGCGCTTGCTGTCGGCGTCTTGGCCGTCGCCGCGTTTTTTGTGATAGGCGCCGTGAAGAAAACGGCGGGCGCGCACCGCCTGCCGAGGCGTACAATCCCCGCCATTGCCGCCAACGCGGTGGGGGCGCTCTGTTGCGGCGCACTGCTGTTCCTGTGCGCCAGGGGGATGCCGGCGGGCACGAGCACGCTCGCGGAACTGAGGGAGCGCCGCCCGCCCGCTACGGCGCCGGCTACGACCGAGGCGCCGGACGAATACGTTGACGATGCGGAGCCACGGTAAAGAATGCTGGCCCATAAACTTTTTGAAAGGACGGCATGAAAAATGACTTTGAAGAA
>JAISFK010000330.1 GCA_031263625.1 Clostridiales bacterium | reverse complement strand
CCAGCCTGCTGTTTCGCGGCGTCGATGAGGTGTCGGCCTGCTGGATGAGCCACATGGACACCGTGACCAGGATTCCCGACGGCTTCGTCCACACCGCGCGCACGCGGCCGTGCAGGTACGCGGCGTTCGAGAAGCCCGATGCCGGCCTGTACGCCGTGCAGTTTCACCCGGAGGTCATGCACACGCGCTTCGGCAGCCAGATCCTGCGCAATTTCGCGCTCGGCGTGTGCGGCGCCTCCGGCGACTGGCGCATGTCGGGGTTCGTGAGCTCGTCCATAGCCGCCGCGAGGGAAAAAATAGGCGGCAAAAAGGTGCTGTGCGCGCTGTCCGGCGGCGTTGACTCCACCGTCGCGGCCGTCCTGATCCACAGCGCGGTGGGCAAGCAGCTCACGTGCATATTCGTGGATCACGGCATGCTGCGCAAGGGCGAGGCGGATGCCGTTGAGCGGATGTGCCGGGAGAAATTTGACATGAACTTCGTGCGCGTGGACGCCTCGGCGCAGTTCCTGAAGCGCCTGGAGGGCGTCGCGGAGCCTGAGCGCAAGCGCAAGATCATAGGCGAGGAGTTCATACGGGTGTTTGAGGCCGAGGCCAAGAAGGCGGGCGACGTCGGCTACTTGGTCCAGGGCACGATATACCCCGACATCATCGAAAGCGGCCTGGGCGATTCCGCCGTCATAAAGAGCCACCACAATGTCGGCGGCCTGCCGAAGGACATCGGGTTTGACGAGATAGTCGAGCCGCTGCGCCTGCTGTTCAAGGACGAGGTCAGGCGCGTCGGGCTGGAGCTGGGCATACCGGAGGACATTGTGTGGCGCCAGCCGTTTCCGGGGCCGGGCCTGTCCGTCCGCATAATCGGCGACGTCACCGAGCGCAGGCTTGCCATCCTGCGCGAAGCCGACGCCATATTCCGCGACGAGATAGCGGCCGCCGGAATCGAGCGCGAGATCAGCCAGTATTTCGCCGTGCTCACGAACATCATGAGCGTCGGGGTGAAAGGCGACGAGCGCAGCTACGAGCATGTGGTCGCGCTGCGCGCCGTCCGCACGGACGACTTCATGACGGCGGACTTCACGCGGCTCCCGTATGATCTGCTCGCAAGGGTTTCCAGCCGGATTGTCAACGAGGTCCCGCACGTCAACCGCGTCGTCTACGACATAACGGCCAAGCCGCCGGCCACGATCGAGTGGGAATGACTTTGAGCCTTGCGCCGCTTTCCGCGATATGCCGCAAACCCTTGCAACATGGCGTTTCTTGACACCGCGCATGGGCATATCTTGCCGCGATGTGGACAAAGTTTTCATATGTTTCCATAACTTTTTGACCACAAATTTGACCACAAAATCGAGGATAAAAATAAGCCCCCGCCAGCTGTCCGGCAAGGGCTTATTTGTTTGCCCGCCTATTCACTGGCAGCGGCAAGCCTTAACGGCGCGGCGCACTGCCCCAGTTCCGCGAATGAAGCCCCTACGATGTCCATGGCGGCGGCGCGGCGCTCCGCGAAGCTGTGCGCGTAATGCCTGCTCACTATCTCTATCGTGTCCCCCGCAAGCGCGGCGACATTCGCAACGTCAAGCCCGTTCGAGATGAGCAGCGATACAAAGCTATGGCGCATTGAATGGGCGTAAGCCCGCGCGGCAGCTCTTTCCTTGCGCTGAGGATGCGCTTGACCGCCTTGTTTGGCGCTGACTTGTCCATTAGCCCGCCCGTCATGTTCGGGCAAATAACGCCGCTGTCCTGCCACAGGGAGCCAAGGGAGCGGGCGTATTCGGCTTGCCGTTCCCTATGCTCCAGGAGAATGTCGCGCAGCGTATGCGACAGTGGGAGCTTGCGCCGCGAGCGCTTGGTTTTCAGTTCGGTGAGCGCCAGCCCGCCATGAGTGTCGCCGCAATTTTTTTCGATGCTGACCATCTTGCCGTTGAAGTCTATGTCAATCCAGCGCAGGCCCCGCGCCTCCCCGCTGCGCAGCCCGAGCATCAGCATGAGCATGAGGGCAACGCGTGTTGAATCGTCAATGCCAAGCTCGTTCAGCGCGCCAAGGAATATCGGAATCTGCGCATTGTCGAGGTACGCGGGCACATCCTGTTCCCCAATGCGCGGCTTTGTGGCGTTCTCCACCGGGTTTTGCGGCAGGATCCCATTCTTGACGCAGGCAGAGAATAGAGCCGACATGGTATAGGCTATCTTGCTGACATAAGCCGCCGAAAGCGGCTTTGCGTCCGTTTTCTTTTCAAAGGCCGCGAGAAGCGGGACGCCGAAATATTTGGCGACCTTCCCGGCCGTTTCCTTGTCGCAGTTGTTGCCCCGGCGAACGCGAACGAAAGTATTGTCAACGCCAATGCCCAGCTCGCGCGCCACGAGGTTGAAGCCGCCTGCCGCCCTGGGCGGCTTTTTTTCGTGCATAAGCCCAATAAATTCCGGCTTCGCGGCATACACAGCCCGGCCGCCGCCGCCGCCCTTTTCGAGAAGCTCAGCGAGCAGCTGGGTAATCATGGGCGATGTAATGTCCTTGAGCTTATAGCTGCCAAGGCGCGGGACAAGGTAATGCCCGAATAGAAAGTTGTCCACGATCTGCGTGCTCTCACGCAATTCGAGCTTGCGCATGCCGACAAACCATTCAACCGCCTGCGCGAATGTGGACTTGCCGCTGATGTCGCCGCTTTTGAGCTGTCCCCGCTCTACGCGCTCCTTGAAAGCGTCATAGGCTTTTTGCAGCTCGCTTTGGAGCTTTTTCTTTCCGGTTTCAACGGCGTGGTAGTATTCGCTGTAAGACTTACCGCCGGCCGTGGTACGGAGCCGATACAAACCGGGGCGGCCCGTTCGCTCCGTTACTCCGACCGGGAGCTTGGATGTTGATTTTGTCTTAGCCGTTGACTGTTTTACTGTGCTTGCCATTTTTATCCCCTCCTGTTAATTTATCGCGTAGCCGCACAGTGATTTCATTAAGCCGAACAAGCATCATGCTTCGCTGTTCTTCGGGCGTGATAGTGTGCGTCGTGCGCCCTGTTGCATCGTTCTGTGGTTGCTTGATGTCGGTAAATTCGCGGTGGCAGTAATCATATATTGCGGTGAGTATCTGCAAGCCATATGTTTCCCACGACCACCCCGTGGGTGTGGTAAGCACATCATTGAGCATACTCAAGGCGTGTTCGTTGTCCTTGTCCCCAAAAACCATAGGGACGCACAAGCCTTCATCTTCTGTGACTTGTTCAAAGCCTTTTACTTTTGCAAGTATTCTGTCTTTTTCCGCATTATCCATATTGAGTGCGGCGTTAAGGCGTTCAAGGAACTGCAATGCCTGCTCGCTCAGCCCGTAGCGGGCAACGACTTCTTGCAGAAAATTGTCGGGCG
>JAISFK010000296.1 GCA_031263625.1 Clostridiales bacterium | reverse complement strand
GTTTCGGCGGGCACCGTTGCGGGGCCGCGCGGCCACAGGGTGCGCGCGCCAGAGGCGGGCGCCGCAGGAGGCGCGACAGAAAGCGCTGCGACAGGCGCAAAGAGGGGCACGGCAGGGAGCCTTGCGCGAGGCGCGGCAGAGGGCGTTGCGGAGGGCGAGGCGCTGCTTGGAAGGCCGAGGGTGATCGCGCTATTCGGGCAAGCGGCCCAAAACCCGCTCGTGACCGTCACGGCAGGGCCGGGCTACGGCAAGACGTGCGCCGTGCGCGAGTTTCTGGGCGTCGCGCCTTCGGCCAGGGCCGTATGGGCGGACTGCGACCCGCAGGGCGGCGTCCCGGCCTTTTTCTGGCGGGCCGTTGCCGGTGCGGCCAGGGGCGAGTTTTCCGGCTCGCCCGCAAAGCCGGAGGGCGCGGGCCTTCCTGGCGGCGCGGGCGAAAGCGGCGCTCGCTCGCGCTCGGCAGAGGAGGCGCCGAGCGCCGAGTCGCCAGTCTATTATGTGGCTGACGGGTACGAATTTGGCGCGAGCGCGGCAACGGACAGGCGGCTCGGGCAGGCGGCAGCGCTCATGCCCAGACACTCCAGCATCATCGCGATAGGCCGTCGGAGCGCGCGGCTGGGGCTTTCGGGGCTGAAATGCGGCATGGGCGAGATATCGGCAAGAGATCTGGCCTTCACGGCCGAGGAGGCGCGGCTGCTGTTCGAGCTGCACGGGCGCCGCATTTCGCCCGGCAGGGCCGCCGAGATAACGGATTTCACGGAGGGGTGGGCGCTGGCGCTGCGGTTGCTGCTACGGGGCGGGGATCAGGCCGCCGGCCTTGGCGGGCGCGGCGCGGGCGCGAACCCCGCGCAGCTCTCGGCGCTGTTTGAAAGCGAATACTATGCCGAGTACGGCGCGGGCGTCAGGCTCATGCTCTCAAGGCTGTCGCTTTTGCCGGAGTTCACGCTCGACATCGCGCGGCGCGCCCTGCTCGCTGGCGGGCAAAGCGCGGGTGCGCGCGGCAAACGTGGCGCGGGCGGCAACAGCGATGAAAGCGGCGCGAACTGCGAAAACGGCGAGGGCGGCGCAAAAGGCATTGGAGGCGCAGGCGGCGCGGGTGGCAAGAGTGGCGCAAAAGATAGCGTGAGCCACGCGAAAGGTGGCGCGGGCGGCAACAGCGATGAAAGTGGCGTGAACTGCGAGAATGGCGAGGGCGGCGAGGGATGTGTGGCTGGCCCGCGCGGCGGCGCTCCGGCAGAAGCCGACGAGGCCGCAGGGGTAGTCGAGGCTGTCGAAGCCGCAGATGTTGCAGATGTCGTAGCGGCCGCTGTCGCCGATGCCGTAGAGGAGGGCGAAGGCATAGATGCCGCAGATGTAGCCGAAGCTACCGCAACCGCAGATGTCGCCGAAGCCGCAGAGATTACCGAGATCGCCGAGGCCATAAGGGCGAACCCGTTCATAGGCTATGACGGGCGGAGCGGGCTCTACTTCTTCCACGGCATGTACCGCGCTTTTTTGGCGGAGCGGCTGCCCATGCCCGGAGAGGGCGAGCAGAGGCGGCTGTGGCGCGGCGCGGGCGGCGCCTTCTTGGAGGCCGGCCACTTTGCCAGGGCGGCGGGCTGCTATGCCAGGGGCGGGGCCTACGGCATGGCGCTGGAATCCATGTGCAGGCATATCGGCGCCAGCGCCGGGATCACGCGCGAAACGGCGGCCCGCTTCGAGGAAATGCTGGAGAGGCTGCCGCCGGGGTATGGCGATCAAAACCCGCTTGCCGGCTATGTCCGGGCGCAGATCGACCTGAACAGGCTCGACGCCGGGCGCGCGTTTGGCAGGCTGGCCGACGCCGAGTCGCGCCTGAACGCGCTCCCGCCCGGCGAGCGCCCCGAGTTTTGGCCGGAGCTGCTCGGCGACATCTACTATACTATGGGGCTGGCGCGCCTCATGCAGAACGACGCATCGTTCCCGGAATACTTCAGAAAGGCCAGCGGCCTCCTGCCAAACGGCTCGCCGCTCCGCGCCCCGCGCAAGCTGTGCCTCGGCAGCAACAGCGTGCTGGCGCTGGGCGACAGCGCGCCGGGGGCGCTGCGGCGCATGGAGGAAGCCGTGCGCGAGGCGGCCCCGCACTTCACGCGGGTCGCGAAGGGCGGCGGCAGCGGCTACGCCTGCCTGTTCTCCGCCGAGGCGGCTTACAGCACGCTCGATTTCGGCGCGGCGCGGCAAAATTCCTACCGCGCCATATTCGAGGCCGAGGAGGCGCGGCAGCACGACATCGCCTGCGGCGCGCGCGTCATCCTCGCGAAGATCGCGCTGATGGCGGGGGAGCACGACGAGTTTTTCGGGCAAGTGGACTGCGTGCAGAGGGGCGCGGACAGCCCGCGCGGCGCCCTGCGGGAGGGCCTCGGGGCCGCGTCGGGCGGCATTGGCTGGCGGGGGGCGGTTTCGGGGCGGGCGCCTGGGGAGAGAATATCTGCGGGACGGGCGCCTGCGGAGCGAACACCTGCGGAACGCGCGGCCGCGTTGGGCTGGGCTGCGGGACGCCCGCCCGCGCCGGGGGCGGCAGGGCTAGATCCGGCGCAGGGGGCGACGGGCCGCGCGCCCGGACAGGCGCCGGGGCCGCAACGGGCTGCGGCGACCGGGGCGCCGGAGATCGCGCCTGCGCCGGGGCTCGCTTCCGCGCTCGCGCCCGCGGCTGCGGCGCTCGCGTCTGCGCCAAAGTCCGCTTCCGCGCCGGGACTGCCGGGGTACGCGCCTGCTCCCGGAGCGCCGGCGCGGCTAACGGCTCCAGAGCTTTCGCCAGCGCCGGGACTGCCGAGGCACGCGCCCGCTCCCGAATCTCCGAAGCGGCCACCGGCGCCAAAACCCTCGCTCGCGCCAGAACGGTTGCCGGCTCCAGAGCTTTCGCCCGCGCCTAGACTGCGAGGACACGCGCCCGCTCCCGGAGCGCCGGCGCGGCCGCCCGCGCCCGAATTTTCGCCCGCGCCGTACGCGCCCGCCATGGACGATCTGAGGGAGTTCGCGCTCAACTGGATGTATCTGAAGATGGGCGACCTCAAAGCCCTCACGCCGTGGATCGCGGAGCACGGCGCGGCCTCGTG
>JAISFK010000258.1 GCA_031263625.1 Clostridiales bacterium | reverse complement strand
CCTGCACCTGTGGCGGCGAAAGAGCGTTCAGGGCAAAACCGATCTGCCGGCGGATCAGCGGGATGCTCGGATCGCAGCGCGACGCCACGAGCAAGATGAGCTCGCTGCCGGGCGTCACGGCGCTGTAGACCGAGTAGTCCGGAGCCAGCGCGCTCGAAAGCGCTGCCCTGATCTGCCGGGCGGCCTCGTTCGCCGGGGCGCCGCCTGCGGCCAGCCGGACGACGACGGCCAGGTACGCCTTTGCCGCCAAGTCCACATCCAGCAGTTCCGCGCGGCTTTCCAGCTCCGCCCACTCGATGGATTCCGTCGCCCAGCGGTATATATACTGACGAGCATTTGAATTTACCATAAACGCGAGTCAGTAATACTCGTTTCCTCTGTCCGACCGCAAATTGCGGTCGGAATCCCAATCGAACACGAGTATAATGTTGTCCATGAGTATGTCCGCGCCGTATTGGCGGATCTGCCGATCTTTCGTCTCGTGATCCAGCTTGTCGAGGATGGTGAGCAAAGTGGCGGACAGTTCGTCCTCGTTGATCGGTTTGAGCAGGTAATTCTCGATGCCGAGCAGCAGCGCCTTCTTCACGTAGGCGAAGTCGTCGTACCCGCTGATGACAATGGCGCGCACGCCCATGGACGCTTCCGCGATGCGCTGCAGCAGCGCGATGCCGTCCATGCGCGGCATGCGGATATCCGTGATCAGGATGTTGCACTCCGAGCGCGCCAGAATGTCCCACGCTTCCTGCCCGTCATGCGCGGCGCCTATAATTTCAAGGCCGTAGTCGTCCCAGCTGATCAGTTGCGCCAGCCCGTTAAGGATTTTGTCTTCGTCATCGACGATCAGAACGTTGTACACTGCCGCCACCTGGCCTTTCATGATTCCCGGTTCACGATTCCGGCTTATTATCGCTCCATTATTTCCTGTTTATTCCCGGTTCATGATCTCCGGCTTATTTTCGCCCCATTATTTCCGGCTGATTCCCGGTTCGTTATTCCCGCTGCAAAATCAAGCGATTCAAGCCGTCTGCCGACAGCTCCTTTATGAGCAGGGTGACAACCGTTCCATGCCGTTCGTCGCTTTCGATGGAAACCCCGTAGCCCTCTCCAAAAACCAGCCTGATCCGCTGATCCACGTTGACCAGGCCGACATGGCCGCTCGGCCTTCCATCGGGCGCAAGCGAGTGCAGTAGCTGCCCGCGCACGCGCTCCAGCGCCTCCGGCTGGATTGGCGGCCCGCTGTTGCAGACGGACAGGGCGATGTCGCAGCCGCGCCGCTCGCCGCTCAGCGTCAGGCGCCGATCCTCGCCGTCGTCGGCAAAGCCGTGGACAAAGGCGTTTTCCAGCAGCGGCTGAATCAGATCTTTCAGGATCGCGCAGGCCCGGATCTCGGCCGGCACCTCAACGCGGACGTCAATGTCCCCGTTGAATTTCGCCTGCAAAATATCAATGAGCGATTCGCTGTACGCCAGCTCGTCCTCGATTGTGACCACCGTTCCGGCGTTGGTCCTGCGCCGGAACAGGCTGGCCAGCCACCGTATGAGCAGGGCGGTGTCGTTGTCCCCGTTCGTCACTGCCTGTATGCGGATGATTTCGAGGGTGTTGTATAAAAAGTGCGGGTTGACCTGCGCCTGCAGCGCAAACAATTCTGCCTCCCGTTGCTGGATAATCGCGTTTTTTTGCCGCAGCTCGTTGATATACTCCGCATGGATGTGCTCGTCAATTTTCGCGATCATGCTGTTCAGGCTCGCGGAGATCTGGTCGATTTCGTCGCCATTGGACGACACGCGGGCGCGCACCGACAGATCCCCCGTTTCCGTGACGGCCATCACCCGCGTGATCTCTCGCACCCGTCCGAGCAGCGACCGCGCGCACAGCAGCGCAAGCACGACCGCGACCGCCGCGCACAGCAGGCTCAGGGCGAGAATGGACAGGTTGCTGGCCGTCACCCTCGCCGAAAGCGAGCTCTCCTGCATCCGCCCGACGACATAGTAGCCATGCCGCGTGTTGTGGACGATGTTGTACACATAGCCGCCCACGCTGTTTTCGCCGTCCCGCAGCGACGCGATCTCCGAAAAGAAGTCAGGGACGGCGCCGACAAGCCTGTAGTCGGAATCAAAGATCACGGACCCGTTTTCGGCCAGAATATAGGCCGTGCCCTCCAGCGGGTAGGAGAAACTGTCGAACACGGTGCCGAGGCGCCTGGTTTCGTAGCCGTTGATCAGGAGGCCGATCAACTTCTGCGGATCGTCCTTGTCGAACAAGTAGTCGTAAAGGACATAAAAGGAGCGCTCGATCCGCGCGCCCTTGGAGGAGACAAACGCGAGCATCTGCCCGCCCAAGCCGTCGGGCGGGTTCGCGGCGATGGCGGCGTTGATCTCCCTGGCGTACTCCATCATCCCGGCATTGCTTGAGGGCCACAGCAGGTTCATGTTCCCGCGGCTGCTGTCGCTCCCGCTCCCGCCTATTCCGCCCGTTTCGTCTATCCCGTTTATTTGAAAGAGGGACATCTCGATCTGCAGGGAGCTCTGCACCAGATTGAAAAAGGTGTGTATCAACTCCGCGTGGTTGATGTAGGCGTTGTATTCCTGGGCGCTGGCAAAGGGCCGGTTGTCGTGGAGCACAATCTCCACCGACTCGTACAGATTCGTTTCCGGGCCGGTCTTGACCTCGTAAATTTTGCCCTTCAGATAATCCAGCGTCGCGATCTGCTGCTGGTAGGCCGTGCTGAGGGACGAAAGTTGCTGCCGATTGTAGTCCAGCGCCTGGTTCACGATGAGGCCGGATATGTTGCCCGCAAGAAGCAGCCCCAAAGCCGAGATGGCGATCACGATAATGAGGGTGTGCAGCAAATACATTCGCGTAAAAAGGCTCCTGCGGTATAGCACATCCGGATTCCGTTTCACCGTGTCCCGCCTTTCCGGCTATTGCGCCGTTTGCTATTGCTTGTTTTTAAAAGTATATACCATGGGAATGGCGCGATCAAGGGCAGGCAGGCGGGAAATTATATACTATTACAGCGTGAAAATTGATATTGCGCAGAATATTATATCATTTCCATAATAATTGTATTTGCGCCCGTTTCCATGCCGCCTGTATAATAGTCGCAAATAATCGCAAAGGAGGGGCTCGCGATGGGAAGCGTCGTCGCGCCGGCGGAGAGGCTTCGCCTGCGAGAATTGGCAAAACGCCAGCTGGAGCTTGCCTGCGCCCCGCAAATGGAGGAGCTGCGAAAGCGGCATTGGGACTTGAACACCAAAACGGCGGGCACCCGCCCCGTCGTCCGCATCGAAACGGAGCCGCTGCGCGGCGAGCTGATTTCCGAAG
Organism: Clostridiales bacterium; assembly: GCA_031263625.1. Lineage (GTDB taxonomy): Bacteria > Bacillota > Clostridia > WRLR01 > WRLR01 > JAISFK01. Next base: position 5,559 of record JAISFK010000258.1, on the reverse strand, counting down.
GCGAGTTGCGGTGCTCATCGCCCGTCGCAAGGCGAATCGAAGAACAGCTGCTGTTCCGATTGCGACATTGGGAATTGGTGGCGGACGATAGGCTGGTTCCCAAAACGTATCAGATCGAGTGGCAGGTGGAGGTGGATTATTTTGGCTTTCCCATTGACAAAGAGGTTTCGGCCCCGACGGGAGGCCGGGCCATAGGCTATAAAATCAACCACGCGATAAAAAACATAGCGGCCGACTTCGGCAAGCTGAAACCGCTGACGGCTGCGGTGAGCCGCGCGCCCACCGAGGAGTACCGCGACGCGGCGGCGGCTTCCATCGGCGACATTCTGCCTGTGGAGATGGTGGGGTGGCCGACGGGGGCCACATTCCTGACCAGAAATTTGATGGAGATCATGAGCATGGAGGATTTTTATATCGCCATGCTGGATGAGCCGGAGGCAGTCCATCAAATCATGGAATACCTGCTCGGCAACGCGGTTCGGCTCATGCGCTTTTACGAGGGCGAGGGGATCATGCATGTCAACAATGGCGAACAGGACCTCAAAAACTCGACGTACCCGTTTACCGACCGCTTGCCTGCGCCCGGCTTTGGCGGGACGCCGCGGCTCCGGGACATGTTTTTGCGGACCGATTCGCAGGAAACAGTGGGCGTTTCGCCCGGCATGTTCGCCGAGTTTTGCCTGCCGTACTATCAGCGGCTGTGCCGGCTGGGCGGGCTGTGGTATTACGGCTGCTGCGAGCCGGTTCACGCGGTTTGGGATGGGTGCCTCTCAACTATTGCGAACATCAAAAAGCTGTCTATCAGCAAATGGTGCGACGAGGAGATTATGGGGCATTTCCTTGCCAACAGCGGAATTGTCTACAGCCGCAAGCTGGACGCCACCTTTTTGGGGGTGGACGCCGGGATAGACGAGGCCGGCATCGCAGGCTCCATCCGCGCGACCATGCGCCATGCGGGAGGGTGCCAAATCGAGTTCATCTCGCGGGATCTTCTGTCAGTCCACGGGAATCTGAAAAAACTGGGAACGGCGGCGGAGATCATGCGCAGGGAAATCGCGAGCGCGCTGGGCGGCTGATCCCGATCCCATGCAGTTCAAACGCAATCGGCATGTCAATATCGGAAGCAATTTAGCAATTTAGCAATTTACTAAATTTATGAGAGGTGTAAAGCTAATGAAGCGATTACAGCAGTTGGCATTAGCCCTGCTCGCGGCGTCCGTCTTCCTTGGCGGATGCGGCGGCGCGGCCACATCATCGACAACAGCAGCATCGACAACAGCGGCAGCGGCAACGCCAGCAACATCGGCATCGGCAGCGCCGGAACCGTCCCAACCGGACGCATCCGCGGAGAGCTCGGAGGCCGAGCCGTCGTCGCAGGCAGCCGGCGAGCCCGCCGCGGCGGCCGAGGACGCGGCGGCCGGCGGCGAGATAGCCTATCCGCTGGAAAACGGGCCGTCGCTCACCTATTGGGTCCAGCTGAACGCCAACGTGTCCGCAGGCCACAAAAGCCTGAACGAAACCCGCTTTGCCGAGGCGCTTATCAAGCAGACCGGCGTGCAGGTGGAGTTCATCCATCCCGCGCAAGGGCAGGAAACCGAGCAGTTCAACCTCATGATCGCCAGCGGCAAGATGCCGGACATTGTCGAGAACAACTGGGCGCAGGGCTACAGCGGCGGCGCCGAGAACGCCATCGCGAACGGGCTGATCGTGGCGCTCAACGGCTATCTGGACAGCTGCGCCCCCGACTTCAAGAAATACCTCGACGAATACCCGGTGGTCAACAAAATGGCAAAGACCGATCAGGGCAAGTACTACGGCATGATGCTGCTGGTTTTGGATGGCCAGATAACGACGTCCTACGGCCCGATCATCCGCGCCGACTGGCTGGAGGAGCTGAACCTTGAGGCCCCGGAGACTATTGACGAGTGGACTGCGGTTCTCACGGCGTTCAAGGAGCGGAAAAACGCGTCCGCCCCGCTGGCGCTGCCGTCGAGCGACACGTTCGCCAACATGTTTTATGCCGGGGCGTTCATCGGCGCGTATGAAATAGGCCCCCAGACCTACTGCCACGACGGCAAGGTCCTGTACGGCCCGTACCAGCCCCAGTTCAAGGACTTCCTCGTCCAGATGAACAGCTGGTACAGGGACGGCCTGCTGGATCCCAGCTTTACGACGAACACCGACAGCGAGCGGAATGCCAATATCCTGAACGGCAATTCCGGCGCGACGCTGGGATGGGGCTCCGCGACGCTGGACAGCCTGAACCGCGCGTTTGCGGACACCGACCCGGACGCGCGCCTCATCGGGATCAATTACCCGGTGCTGAACAAGGGCGAGACGGCCATGCTGGGGCAGAAGCGCTTTCCCGTCGATATGCCCACCTGCGCGGCGGTCAACGCGAAATCGGAGCATATCGAGGACGCCATCAAGTTCCTGAACTACGGCTACACCTATGCGGGCCACATGCTGAACAACTTTGGCATCGAGGGCGAGTCATACAACATGATAGACGGCTATCCCACCGTGGTCAGCGAAATTCTGGAGCCGGCCGAGGGCAGCGTCGGCCAGGCATGGTCCAATTTCGCCCGCGCGGCATACGGCAGCGCGTACCGGCAGGATCCGGACTACTTTGCCCAGTACCTGGGCAAGCCGGTCGTGCAGGACGCCATCTCCCACTGGACGCAGACGCGCAACCTGGATCACGCGCTGCCGCCCATCACGGTGGACGTCGAAGCCGGAAAGACATACAACAAGATCGCCGCCGACCTCGACACCTACGTTTTCGAGTGGGCCGTCAAGGCGATCACGGGCGATGTCAGCATCGACGAGTTTGACACTGTGTTCATCCCGACATTGGAAGGGATCGGCGTGAAGGAAGCCCTTGAGATTCAGCAGCAGGCGTATGATCGGTATCTCGCCCGATAAAAATCAGCGAAGGAGATTGGAAACCGGCCGGCCGATAGAGCGGCTGGCCGATCAGTCGAACGGCCGATCAGTCGAACGGCCGAGCGGCCGGCCGGTTTCCGCCATAGTATGAAGCAGTCAGCCGGTGCGCCTTCAGCCAGCGCCATAGCCAAAAGAGCCGCTTACCGCGGGCAGGTTCCATATTTCCTGCGGGCGCGCAACGACATCCGCCGCAATCCGAGCCTGTACGCCATGCTCCTGCCGGTGCTGGCCTTTTACCTGCTGTTCTGCTACAAGCCCATGTACGGGGCGCTCATTGCGTTTTTTGACTTTACGCCCGGAATCCCCCTGTTCGACAACAAGTTCATAGGCGCGCGGAATTTCCTCGATTTCTTCGCGAACCGCACATTTTCCAGAGTCATGCGAAACACGCTGACCATCAGCCTGGCCACGATTGCCTGCGGCTTCCCGGCGCCGATCGCCCTGGCGCTGCTCCTGAACGAGCTGCGCAGCCGCCGTTATTCCCGCGTGGTGCAGACTGTCAGCTATATGCCGCATTTTATCTCGCTGGTGGTCATTTGCGGGATGATTCGCGATTTCACGGGCAGCCATGGCGTCATTGTGCAGGCGCTGGCGTCGCTTGGCCTGATGGAGCCGGTGGCCATGCTGTCCAAGAGCCGCATGTTCCTGCCGATCTACGTCATATCGGACATCTGGCAGGGGGTGGGCTACGGATCGATCATTTACCTCGCCGCGCTCACCGGCATCGACCAGGAGCAGTACGAGGCCGCCACCATCGACGGCGCGGGCCGCTGGAAGCAGCTGCTCCATGTGACGCTGCCCGGCATCGCCCCCACGGTCATGACCATGCTTCTCCTGCGGCTTGGCCGGGTCATGAATGTCGGCTTTGAAAAGATTATACTGCTTTACAACGCCCAGACCTACGAGGTCGCCGACGTCATTTCATCGTATGTGTACCGCGTGGGCCTGCAGCAGTTTGATTATAGCTACAGCACGGCGGTGGGGCTGTTCAACTCGGCGATTAATTTGATCGTGCTCGTTCTCGCCAACGCGGCCAGCAAAAAAACAACGGGCAGCGGCCTGTGGTGAGGGGAGGGGGAGGGAAGATGGGCGGAGCGCCGCAAAAACGCAACCGCATCAAAAATTCCGTCGGGCAGAGCGCGTTCGACGCCGCCAACGCCTGCCTGATGTTCGTATTCATGCTGGCGACGCTCTACCCAATGCTGTATGTCATCTTTGCGTCGCTCAGCAATTCCAGCGAACTGATGGCGCATACGGGGGTGCTGCTGAGGCCGGCGGGGTTCAGCCTGGCGGCCTATCAAAACGTGTCCAGAAACAAAATGATCCCGAGCGGATTTCGCAACAGCATATTCATTGTCGTCGTGGGGACCGCCCTCAATCTGGCGCTGACCACGGTCGGCGCGTATTTCCTTTCGCGCAGGGATCAGGCGCTGGTGAAGCCGGTGACGCTGTTTATCCTGTTCACCATGTTCTTCAGCGGCGGCATGATCCCCAACTATCTCAATATCGACAGCCTGGGCCTGGCCGATTCCCTGTGGGCGGTCATTTTTCCGGGGGCCATCAACACATTTTATCTCATCATCATGCGAACGTCCTTTATGGGCATCCCCAGCAGCCTGGAGGAGTCCGCCAAGCTGGACGGGGCAAACCATTTCGTCATCCTCGCCCGCATTTTCCTGCCCCTGTCCAAGGCCGTGCTGGCGGTCATGGTGCTGTACTATGGCGTCGATCACTGGAACGCCTGGTTCAACGCGATGCTGTACATCCGAAACCGCGACCTCTACCCGCTCCAGCTGACGCTCAGGGAGATCCTCATATCCAACGACATGACCCAGATGGTGAATATGGCGGCCGACGCCGAGCGGATATCCGAAACCATCAAGCACGCGGTCATTGTGGTGGTGACGCTGCCGATTCTGTGCCTGTACCCGTTCCTGCAAAAATATTTTGTGAAAGGCGTCATGATTGGCGCGATCAAAGGGTGACGGGCGGCGTTTGCGCATGCAGGATTCTCCTTATCTCGCGCTTCGCCAGCTCCAGATCGCTCTCGTTCAAAAGCGGCATCAGCGCCTGTATTTCCTCTATGGGCTTGTCCCACCACTTGAGCGCGAGCATGAGCCGAACAAGCTCGTCGTCAAACCTTTTGCGGATTGGCTTTGCCGGATTGCCGGCCACAATCGCATACGGCTCAACGTCGCTCCCGACCACGCTGTTCAGCCCGATAATCGCGCCGTCGCCGATGCGGACGCCAGGCAGGACAGTGGCGTTCTGACCGAGCCACACATCGTTGCCGACGACAGTGTCGCCTTTCAGCGGCAATTCGGACAGCGGCGGCTGCTCCTGCCCCCAGTTCTCCAAGATGTAAAACGGGAACGTGCTGACGCTGTTCATCTTGTGGTTTGCGCCGTTCATGATGAACGTCACGCCCGCCGCTATCTGGCAAAACTTCCCTATAATCAGCTTGTCGCCGTAAAATTCGTAGTGGTGCGTCACTTGCGCCTCGAAATCCTCGCCGCTGTAATAGGTGAAGTCGCCGACCTCTATATTGGGGCGGGTAATCGCGGGCTTGATGTATGTGACGGGAAAACCCGGCACTGGATGTATCGCATTGGG
>JAISFK010000225.1 GCA_031263625.1 Clostridiales bacterium | reverse complement strand
CGGCTCTGGTATATTATAGGCATGGAGAAGCTGCTTAGGAGCAAGGACGTCGCGGCGAACAAGCTGATCATACTGTATGTCATGCGCAAGCTGGGCGTGCCCGCGAGCAACATTCAGCTCACGGCGTATATTCTGGAGCAGCACCTGATGGACTTTTTCTCGTTCCAGCAGCATGTCAACGAGATGGCCGGCGACGGCTATCTGGACGCCGTTTCGGACGCGGGCGCGGGCGGCGGGCGGCGGTTGCTCTACCGCCTGTCCAAGAGCGGTGCGGCGCTGCTCGGCGGCATGGAGGGGCTGTTGCCGCAGGCCGAAAAGAACAGGATAGACCGCACCGTTTCGTCGATTCGCGGCAGGGCGAAGGATGAGCTCGCCGTGAGCGCGGACTACACGCCGCTCGACGAGAACCGGCAGGGCGTGTGCCTGAGATTTTCGGAGGGCGATCTGGACATGCTGAAAATCGAGCTGCAGACGGCGTCAAAGGCCGCCGCCCGACGGATATGCGCAAATTGGAAAGCGCGGGCGCTGGATGTCTACGCGAAGCTCGTTGACGAGCTGCTACGCGAGTAGCGTTTATGTATTGATGTGTTTTGCCCGCAGAAGCATTTTGCGCTTTTTTAGGCGCGGTGTCGTTTTGCGGGCTATCATATTTTGCGGAGGATTCAAATTGAGCCGAATAATCCAGACAAAGGGCTTAACGAAAACATACAGGCGCTTCAAAAAAGAGGCCGGGCTGAAAGGTAGCGTCAAGAGCCTGTTCAAGCGCCAGTTCGTCAGCAAAACCGCCGTGTCGGATTTTGACCTGGCGATGGAGGCGGGCGAGTTCGTAGGGCTGATAGGGCCAAACGGCGCCGGCAAGACTACGCTGGTCAAAATGCTGACCGGCATCATCGCCCCGACTTCCGGAGAAATCTCCGTGCTTGGATACTGCCCCAACAAGCTGGAGAACGCCTTTAAGAAGCAGTACGCCGTCGTGATGGGGCAGAAAAGCCAGCTGATCTATGATATGACGGCGGCCGACACGTTCCTGCTTTTCAAGGAGATGTACGAGATACCGGACGCGGCGTACCGGCGCAACCTGGAGATGTTCATCGGGCTGTTTGGCGCCGGCGAGTATCTCAATACGCAGGCGCGCACCCTTTCGCTGGGCGAGCGCATGAAAATGGAACTCGTCGCCGCGCTGCTGCACAACCCAAAGGTGCTGTTTCTGGACGAGCCGACGATCGGGCTGGACGCCCCCGCGCAAAGGCAGATCCGGGCGTTTCTGAAAGAAGTGAACAGCCTGAACGGAACGACGATTCTGCTGACATCCCACTACATGGACGACATTCGCAGCCTCTGCCCGCGCAGCGTCGTGCTGAGCGGCGGACGCAAGATTTATGACGGCCGGACGGACGCGCTGTTCGCCTCTTATCAGACGCACAAGAAAGTGACCGCCCAGTTTGAGAGCGAAACCGCGTTCGCGGCCCCGCCGGGCTGCACATTGCTTGAGAGCGATTCGCACAAGGCCGTGTTCATGGTTCCAAAGGAGGAAAGCGGGGCGGTTCTTGAACGGACAATGAGGGAATATCGGCTTAAAGATATTTCCGTAGAGGAGGAGGACGTCGGCGCGGTGGTCGAAAAAATCTATCAAAGCCGAGGCGGGGCGGGGCAATGCGGGGCAGGGCAAGGCGAAGCGGGGGAAAGCGAGACAGGGCAAGGCGAAACGGGGCAAGGAGGGGCGGGCATATGAAAAAATACTTTGCGGTATTCAAGTGGAGTTTCAAAATGCAGATTGTGTGGCGCTTCGACGTGGCCATGACCATGCTTGCCACAGTCGGCCGCATCGTCGCCGCGTGGATTTTGTGGCGGGCGGTTTATGGCAACCGGGAACTGGTGAGCGGATTCACGTTTCAGGGCATGCTGTCCTACTACGTCGTCAGCTCCTTCCTTTCCTCGCTGGATATGTCCAGCCAAATCAGCGAGGAAATCTCCGGCCTGATCAGGGACGGCGGCTTTTCAAAGCACATGGCGGTTCCCATGAGCCCGTTCGCGTTCTTCAGCTTTATGGTGGCGGGTGAGGCGGCTTTTCACCTGTGGTTCAGCTGCATCGCGGCCGTGTTCTGCGCGCTGGCGTTCAGCATAAGCATTGCGCTCGCAAGCGACGCCGCACTAATGCTGGCGGCGGCGATAATGATTCCGCTGGGGCTGCTGTGCATGATGAGCGTTCACTATCTGCTGGCCATGCTCGCGTTCAAGTTTCTCAGCGTCAGCTCTTTTCTGTTCGCCGCGCAGAGCCTGACCGCTTTCCTGACCGGCGCGCTGGTGCCGCTGGCGCTGCTGCCCGAGAGCGTGGCGGCAATCATGCGCCTGTTCCCGTTTTGTTACGTGACGTATCTTCCCGCCATGCTTTTGACAGGGCGAAGCGGCGGGGAGGCATTGCCCGGAATCGCGGTTCTCGCCTGCTGGACGGCCGGCCTGCTGGCGCTTGGCGGCCTTGCCTACGGCAAGCTCAGAGTTCGGTACGAAGGGGTGGGAATATGAGAAAAAACCTGCGCTTTGTCTGGCTGCTGATAAAATGCAAATTCACCCGCATGATGATGTACCGGGCGGATTTCTTCCACGCGTTTGTCAACGACGGCATACTGTTCGCGGTGCAGCTGCTGGCTTTCAGCGCTATCTACTCCCAGGTGGACTCTATCGGGGACTGGAGCTACGGGCAGATGATCATTTTTGTCGGCACGTTTTCCGCCGTCAACGCGCTGAATATGCTGATCTACTTCTTCGGAATAGTCGATATACCCGGAAAAATAAAGCGGGGCGACCTCGACCTGTATCTCACGAAGCCCGTAAGCCCGCTGCTGCGCCTCACTTTTGAAAGCGTGAACGTCGGCTCGCTCCCCCTGGTCGCCATGAGCGCGCTGATTGTGCGCTATGGCGCGTCGGCCGCCAACGTGGACGTTTCGCTCCCCCTCGGGCTCGGCTATGCCGCGCTGGTGCTTTTGATGACGCTGCTGTGGTACGATATGGAAATAATACTGCGCTCCATCCCGTTCCTCGTGATTACCGCGAACGGGATTATGCGCGTGGAGGGGGAGATAATCGGGCTGAATTTTAAGGTGCCGGGCGCGCTGTACAAGGGCTTTTTCAAAATCCTGTTTTACTTCCTGCTGCCATACGGCATTATGGCTACGATTCCGACGCAGTTCCTCACGCGAAGCGTTTCGCCGGCCGGGATAGCCGCAGCCGTCCTGACGGTCGCGGCTTTTACCGCATTCGCGCTGTGGTTCTGGAAGTTTGGGCTGAGGCATTACAAGAGCGCCAGCAGCTAATTTGGGCTAATTTGGGCGAGCCTGCTTTTTGGGCTTTTCGGGCTTTTTGGGACGCGAAGCGCTTGCAGGCCGGCGCGGCATCATATAATAATTACATCTTCGAGTACAAAAGCCCCGGAGATTACGCGTCAGTCGGCGACTTTCAGAAAAGCTGCGCCTACGTGTGGTTGTACGCAGTCGAAAGCAGGGCGGATATTTTGGATATAACGCTTCGAACACGAGTATATCAGACCTACAAGAAAACAACCGCCCAGTTTAAGAATAAAACCGCGTTCGCGCTGTGGTTCTGGAAGAAATAACGTGCAATATCCAGAGTCTTGATGTATGATTGAACAAATTAGGACAAACGAGAAATGGCGAGAAATGACAGGAAATGACAGGAAATGACAAGAAATGAGGTATGCGAAATGGCGAGCGGCGCGGCAAATGGCGCAACAAGCGATGTGGCGGGCGATGCGGCTAATGGCGCGGCAAATGGCGCAATAAGCGATTTGACAAACGACGTGGCAAATGGCGTGGCGAGCGGCGCGGCAAATGGTGCAACGGGCGATGTGGCGGGCGATGCGGCGAATGGCGCGGCAAGCGGCAAGTCGAGCGGCGCGGCGAGCGCCATAACCGGGCCGCTGTTGCTCCCCGCCCCCAGGCAGATTAAATCGAAAGCGGGCGCTTTTCGCCTCTGCGGCGGGGAGCGCCTGCTGTTTGCGGAAGGCGAAAAAGCGGACATTTATCCCATAGCGGAGCGGTTGCGGAAAGCCGCCTTCGATCAGCTGAATCTGCGGCTCAGGATCGAGGTCACAGCCGGGGGGCAGAGCGCGGCTGGAGGGCAGAGCGCGGCCTTGGGGCGAAACGCTGTCGGGGATCGGGCCGAAGCGGCGGGTTGCGAGGGACGGGCCGATGCGGCGGGCTGCGGGGAGCAGACAGGAGCGGCGGCCTGCGAAAGACGGTCTGGAGCGGCAGGGCGCGGGCGGCAGGCCGGGGCGACGGACGGCGCTGGACACACGGGGCGCACGGGACGCGCGGGGCGCGGGGCGGCGATCGCGTTCGAGCGCGGCGGCGGCATGGCGGCCGAGGAATACATCCTGGACATCGGGCAGGACGGCGCCTGCATCAGGTTCGGCAGCCCCGCCGGGGCGTTTCACGCCGTCAGCACGCTCATCCAGCTGATCGCCCAGTACGGCAGGCGGATCCCGTGCATGGA
>JAISFK010000199.1 GCA_031263625.1 Clostridiales bacterium | reverse complement strand
CAGAACCGTCAGACCTCAAGATCTGGCGGTTTCTGCTTTATTTCGGCTTCTTGCTTTTCAGCAGGAAGTAGATTTGAATTAGGCACACAGGCGCTAGGACGCCTCGCTGCCCTCCGCGCCGTGCGCGCTTTGCGGGCTGAGCTTCGCGATCAGCTCCGGGACGTTGTGGACTTCCAGCTTGCTATAGATGTTCTTCCTGTGCGTGGCCACCGTGCTCGGAGATATGTACAGCCGCTTGGCGATCTGCTTGGCGTCGTAGCCGTACATCAGCTCCTGCGCCACTTGGCGCTCCCTGTCCGTCAACTCCGGGCCGGCGCCTTTTTTTACTTCGGAGCGGCTGTCGCCAAGCTCGTCGGGCTGGCTGCTTTCATCCTCGCGATGCGCCCAGCCGTCGCTCGCTTCGCTATCGGCGAGCTCATAGCTGGAGCTGGAGCTGGAGGCGTTATTGCCGAAGGGTGCGCCGCCAAAGGCATCATAACCGGCGTATTCATCGCCGGGCCAATCTCCGTCAAGGCTACCATTGCCAGCGGGCGCACCGCCAAGGCTACCATTGTCGGAGGCCGTGCCGCCAGAGGCGCTATTGCCAGCTTGTCCACGGTTGGCCCAGCCGCTGGAGGCTACATTGCCGGCGTATCCGTTGCCGGAGGGCGCGCCACCGGAGGCAACATCGCCAGAGGGCGCGCCGCCGTGTGCGACATCATCGGCTTGGTCGCCGGGGACAGCCTGGTCGCCAGGGGCGCCATCGCCGGCTTGCCCACGGCTGGCCCATCTGCCGCCGATGCGACTGTCGCGGCGCCACGTTTCGCCTTGCGCCTCGTAGCCAGCGTGGCCATCGCTGCGCATCCCGTTGCCAGGCGATCTGCCGCCCGCCACTTCGCCGCGCCATTCGCCATCTGCGCCGCCCCTCGCTTCGCGGCGGCTGGCGCCAGCGTCGCTATCCCAGCCGCCACCGCTGTTCGCCCCGCCGGCGCCACCTCGCGCCCCGTCGGCGCCGGCGCTCCTGCCCCTCGCTTCGCGGCGGCTGGCGCCACCGCCGTTCGCCCCGCCAGCGCTACTACCCACGGCGCCGCTACCGCCGCTCGCTCCCCCGGTGCGCCCACCTCGCGCCCCGCCAGTACCGCCGCCGCCGGCGCCCCTCGCCTCTTGCTCGCCACTGCCGCCCGCCGCGCCGGCGCCCTCGCCGCCCGCCGCCCTTGCCGCCTCGTTCAGCTCCACCGCCCTCTCGTCGCTGATCAGCCGCCTGCCGTGGAACGAGTACAGCAGGTACGGCTCAAGCGCCAGATACAGTATCGCCATGACCAGCGCGATGGCGATGTACATCGTGAAAAGCAGCGCCGTGTCGTCGCGGAACAGCTCGATCAGCCACGCCAGCAGCAGCACCGACGAAACGAACGAGATCCCGATGACCGCCGGCGCGACGTAGCGCGACGGGTAGCGCTTCGTCATCACGACGCCGTAATACGGTATCAGGATGTTGGCGGCGGTCCCCGGCCCCAGCAGGGCGCATGCGGGCAGCGCCAGCGCTGGCAGGTACAGCGCCAGCATGGCGACGACGAACCCGACGACGGACACGATCACGGAGATCGTCGCGACGCGCAGCGGCGACGCGCCAAAGCGCCGGAGCAGCACGTAGCCCGCGATGGCGAAGACCGCGAACGAGCAGTCGAACACGAACACGCCGTGCGTGACTCCCTCCGCGACCGACAGGCCGAACGAGATAAGGATGTTGCCGAGGAAGCACAGCCCCAAAAGCCCGCCAAAAAGCTTTTTCGGGCAGGCCGCCGCGTCCCATTTCTCCACGTACCGCGGCCACGCGCCGGCGCCGGAGGGCAGCCTGCAATAGAACACCATCTGCAGCGCGATCGCCGCCACGTTGAAGTGCTGGAACACCGAATACGGTATCGCGAAAACCGGGAACTGGTTCTGCATGAAGCCCGCGACGGCGAAAATTATGCCGTATGCCACGAGCAGGTGCCTGATGGCGGTCAGCTCGCTGAAAAGCCCGACGATTATGGCGGTTTCAAAGCCGATCATCACGCAGCAGCAGAACAGCTGCGCCAGATAGGCGAGCGTCCGCGCCTCGCGCGCCAGCGGCAGGTACAGCGCGAGCGCCGACGTCAGCGCGGCGGCGGCCATTGCCCGCTCCACCCACACGATCCGCTTGGGGAACGCCGCCATGACCGCTATGGAAACGAGGTAGCCCGCCGCGATGAGCGGCGTGAAGTTCCCCGCGTCAACGCCGAACGGCAGCCGGCCCTCCACCGCCAGCGCCGCACCGGAGTAGCTGAACGCGCCGATCTGCCACGCGGTGAACATGGCGAAGCATATCAGCATGGGCAGCCGCAGCTCTAGCCGCCGGCCCTCGTTCTCCCTTAAAATGGCGTTCGTCATATGCGCGCCTCCCCTTTCAGCCCGTCAGGGAACTCGGACGCCTTGGCGCCTTTCGCAAGGCGTCCCCGCCAAGCCCCCCGCATTTTTTGCTCGTTTTTCGGCCATGCCCGCCATATGGCGGCAACCTGCCGCATCGCCTGCCGCGCCGCCCACCATGTTGCCTGCCGTATTGCCCGCCGTGTCGCTCGCTATGTTGCCTGCCGCATCGCCCGCCGCGCCGCTCGCCGTATTGCCTGCCGCGCCACCCAGCGCATCGCCCACCGCACTGCCCGCTATTTGCCCGAGCTTTCCCCGGACAGCTTGTCGCGCAGATAATTCCGCTATCATTGAGCGTAATGTATTCCAACGAGAACGGCATTGCAGCTCACGTGTAATTCTATATAACGCATGGCGTAATTTCAATCCATTTCATGAACATTTCAACCCCCCAAATTTTGACGCGCAATCTCACATTACATTTTAGCAATATGACTCCATACCCTATTTAGGGTATTTGTGTCAAAACCGCGAAAATACCCTAAATAGGGTACTAAAAATAATCTTATATCCGCGATAATGGAGTGGGTCTTTATGAATATCCGCAGGGATATGCTGAGAGCGAGAAAGCGCGAGAAAGCGAAAGGAGAGATTGGGCTATGAGAAAATTTGGAAGGAAAGCTCTGGCGGCGCTATTGGCGGCGGCAATGCTGGCCGGCATGATCCCCGCCGGGGGGATTGGAGCGTTCGCGGCGTCGCACGCCGCGTTCGCGAGGACGTTCGCCCTGTCGGGCGCGTCGGTGAGCGGCAACGTCGTCTATGCCGACGAAGATAACGCGACGCTGACGATTCCGGGCTGGCCTGCGGGCTATGAAGCCTCGTCCCTGGGGTGGGCGTACTGGTATGGCCCGGAACCCACCGATGATAGTTTCGGCGATTTTAACTCCATACTTTTCGATGAGGACGCCGTGTCATATGATTCCGCGGCGCAGACCTGCACGCTGACGGGCGTGAGCTTCGCGGGGGGCGTAGACGAAACCCCGTATGGCTCGTATACTATCGATCCCGTCCCCCTCGGCACGTTTCGCCTCGTCCTCTATGCTTATGACCCACTGGACGATAACACCGACGGCGATGACTTTTATGAGGACTTGCTCTACTCCGACGCGCCGATATACGTGGAGGAGCGCACGCTGTTCAACCTCGCCGGCACGACGCTCTCCGTCACGGGCGGCGGCGAGCTCAGCGCGCCCGCGCAGCTCACTTTGCGCCTGGATCTCGGCACGGGCGGCGGCCCGGCGACCGTGGAGGCGGGCGACAATATTTACCTCGATGTGATGGACTACGGCGACGGCGGCAATCCCGAAGGCGCGGCGGCGGACTTCGCCGCAGCCACGCTGGCCTCGCCCGCTGGGTTTGCCATAAAAGAAAACAACTATACCGGCGACGACCCTGTTTCCATCATAACAATCAATCCGCAAAGCCAGTACGTCGCTGCGGACGGCACGATAGACTTCGTAATAGACAACGTGTATCCGCTCGCGGCGAGCGCGGTCGCCTTAGTCAAGATGGATCGGCCGCCCGACGATCCGAGCGGCTTTTATACTTATCTCGGCCACTGGCAGGGCGGCATAATCTTCAGCGGCGGGGGCGGCGATCCCGGCGATCCGGGCGATCCCGGCCTCGCCTCGGTGCGGGCCGTGTTCACGCAGGACGCGGCCGGCAAGATCCTCGCGGACGCCCCGTACCATCTGTACGCCTACACGAGCGCCCCTCTCGCCGCCGACGCGACCGCCGCGGCGACGCTGCACTATGTCGGCACGGACAATGAGCTATATACGATTGTCACGCAGCTGACGCCCACGCGGCCGGGCACGTACACGCTCTACGCCCAGGCAAACTGGCCCGCGCCCGCGTCCCTCGCGTCGCCCGTGGCCCGCGTGGTAAAGGTCGTGTTCGCCTATCTCGACGAGACGCGCGAGCAGACGTTCGGCGCAGACGGCAAAGACATCTCCAGCTCCGCGCGCGTGACGTTCGCGGGCGAGCCGAACAGCGGCGTCTTCAAATACCTGCGCCTAAAGGACAGCGAGGATGGCGAAACCCTCAGAACGCAATTCGTCGGGTACGAGCTCCCGCCGGAGGGCGTGTCGATCGCCGGCCTTGACTCCGGCACGACCTATTACTTGGACGTCTATGGCAGCCAATACGGCAAAGAGCTGGTTTACGGCTCCGGCAGCTTCACTGCCGAAGCCGGGGCCGCCCCAGTCGAGCTGACGCTCACAGCCAAGTCGATCACGCGGGTCACGCCCGCCGTCACGCCGTCCAACTACGCATACGGAGCGTCAATATACTGGTACGGCGACGCTGCGGGCGACAATCTGATCAGCATAGGCCCGTCCTACGACCTGATTGACGGCGAGGCCGTCTGGGCAAAGGCCGTGCCCAGCTATTACAACATAAGGTATATCCGCGAGAGCGGGATCGCGCCGGCGGAGCCGGGCATGGCGCTCGCGCTAGGCCAGCCGACTATGGGCACGGTGGCGGGCGTAGTCACGCGGCGGGACGGCACGACGCCCGTGGCGAACGCCAGCATAGCGGTGTCATGCACGGTCAGCGGCCAGACTATGAGCTACAG
>JAISFK010000187.1 GCA_031263625.1 Clostridiales bacterium | reverse complement strand
CCGAGCGGCACGCCCGCCGTTATCACGATCAGGTCGCCGTCCTTGAGCCGCGCGCTCTCGCGGGCGAGCGCGGTGGCCTGCTCGAACAGCGCGCTCGTGTCGTACTGCTTGTCCATCAGGATGGGCTGCACGCCCCACACGAGGCTCAGCTGGCGCACCGCGGACGGCTCCGTCGTGCACGCTATGATGGGGCACGCCGGCCTGAACTTCGCCACGTTGCGCGCCGTGTGCCCGGACACGGTGACTGTCAGGATGGCCCTCGCCTCCAGATCGTGCGCCGTCGTGACCGTCGCGTGCGCGATGGCGTTTACTATGGACGCCTCCGGCTTGTAGGTGCTCTCCTTGAACCTGTTCCTGTAGTTGATCTCGCGCTCCGTCCGCTCCGCTATGAGGGACATCACGCGCACGACCTCGACCGGGTACTTGCCGGACGCGGTTTCGCCGGACAGCATGATGGCGCTCGTGCCGTCGTAGATCGCGTTGGCCACGTCCGAAACCTCCGCCCTCGTCGGGCGCGGGTTGTGGATCATGGACTCCAGCATCTGCGTCGCCGTTATGACGACCTTCCCCTGGCGATAGGCGAGCTTTATCATGCGCTTCTGGAGGACGGGGATGTCCTCCAGCGGCATTTCGACGCCCAGATCGCCCCTCGCCACCATGAGGCCGTCCGCGACGCCTATTATGGATTCAACGTTCGCCACGCCGTCCGCGTTCTCGATCTTCGCTATGACGTGTATGCCCTCGGCGTTCAGCCGGTGCAGCGCGTCGCGCATCTCCAGAATGTCGCTCGCGTCGCGGGTGAACGAGGCCGCGATGTAGTCGAACCCCATCTCCGCGATGAAGCGCAGATCCGCCCTGTCGCCGCTGGAGATGAACGGCAGGCTGAGGTGCGCCGACGGCACGTTGACGCTCTTGTGGTCGCTTATCACGCCGTCGTTGGCCACCTCGCAGAATATCTCCCTGTCGGTGGTCCTCGCGACGGTCATGGCGACCAGCCCGTCGTCGATCAGGATGGTCGCGCCCGGCGCCACGTCCTTTGGCAGGCCGCTGAAGCTGACGGACGCGCGCTCGCTGTTGCCCTCGACCTCGTCGGTCGTGATGCAGAACGTCTGGCCGGCCTTCAGCTCCGCGCTGCCGCCGCCGTTGCCGCTGCCGCCGCCGTTGCCGCCGACACTGCCGTTAGCGCCGTTGCCGCCGCCGCCGAACTTGCCCAGCCGTATCTCCGGCCCCTTCGTGTCGGCAAGCGCCGCCACGGGCAGGCCAAGCTCGCCGCTCGCCTGCCGCAGGCTTTCGAGCCGCTGCCTCACCGACTCGTGGTCCCCGTGCGAAAAATTGAACCGCGCGACGTTGACGCCGCCGCGCAGCAGCTCGCGCAAAACGCCGGGATCGTCCGTCGCCGGTCCGAGCGTCGCGATAATTTTAGTCTTTCTCATGCGGCCTGTTCTCCTAAAAATTAAAATTATTTTATTTATTGATTAATGATTAATTGATTGAGGGCCCAATGATGATTAGTATATACTGACGAGCATTTGAATTTTCCATTAACGCGAGTCAGTAATACTCGTTTCCTCTGTCCGACCGCAAATTGCGGCCGGAAGCCCAATCGAACACGAGTATAATCGTTCAGTCCAGCGTGTCCGGCGAAAAGCTCTCCTGCCAGGGCAGCCCGAACGCGCCCAGCGCCTCCATGAACGGGTCGGGGTCGAACTCCTCGACGTTGCGCGCGCCCGCGCGCTTCCACTTGCCCGTCATGACCATCGCCGCCCCGATCATCGCCGGCACGCCGGTAGTGTACGATATGGCCTGGGATCCGGCCTCGCGGTAGCACTCCTCGTGGTCGCACACGTTGTACACGTAGTACGACTTCGGCCTGCCGCCCTTCGCGCCCTGGAATATGCAGCCTATGTTCGTCTTGCCCTTCGTGCGCGGCCCCAGCGACGCCGGATCCGGCAGCACGGCCTTCAGGAACTGCAGCGGCACGATCTCGCGCCCCTCGTACACGATGGGCCTGATGGACGTCATGCCGACATTCTCCAGCACTTTGAGGTGGTTGAGGTAGTTCTGCGAAAACGTCATCCAGAACCTGATCCGCCTGACGCCCTTGATGTTTATCGCGAGCGACTCCATCTCCTCGTGGTGCAGGAGATAGATGTCCTTCTCGCCTATCTGCGGGAAGTTGTACGAGCGCCTGACGGACAGCGGCTCGGTTTCGACGAAGCGCCCGTCTTCAAAGTAGCTGCCCTTGGCCGTGACCTCGCGTATGTTGATCTCAGGGTTGAAGTTCGTCGCGAACGGGTAGCCGTGGTCGCCCGCGTTCGCGTCCAGGATGTCGATCGAGCGTATCTCGTCGAAATGGTGCTTTTGGGCGTGGGCGCTGAACACGCCCGTCACGCCCGGATCAAAGCCGCAGCCGAGCAGCGCCGTCAGCCCCGCCGCCTCAAAGCGCTCCCGGTAGGCCCACTGCCAGCTGTACTCGAACTTGGCCGTGTCCGGCGGCTCGTAGTTCGCCGTGTCCACGTAATCGACGCCGGCGGCGAGGCAGGCGTCCATGATGGACAGATCCTGATACGGCAGGGCCACGTTGATGACGATGGCCGGCCGGAAGCGCTTTATGAGCGCGACCAGCTCGTCCGTTTTGTCCGCGTCCACGCGGGCCGTCGCCACCCCGACCGGGCCGCCGCCTAGCCGGGCTTTGAGCGCGTCGCATTTTGAGAGCGTGCGGCTCGCGATGCAGATCTCGTCAAACACCTCGCTGTTCTGGCAGCACTTGAACGCGACCACGCCGGCGACGCCGCCGGCGCCTATAATTAAAGCTTTGCCCATAAAAACGCATCCTCCGTCCCGCCGCGCTCCGGCGGCGCAAAATCAATGCCTGCCAATGGCGTTGCGCCCGCCTGTGCGCCCCTCATGCGCTGCGCGCCCCGCGCCCGCCGCGCCCGCCCTTTTGCATAAAGCCGTCATGGCCATGCCCGGTCTGCCAGCGGCCCGCGCGCCCGCCTGCTCATCCCGCGCGCCCCGCATGGCGGGCATACCAAGTATACCCAAGTATACCACAGATCCGCTGCGAATAGAACAGCGGCGCGGCGGGCGGCATGTGCCAAGCCTCTTTGCCTCTTTGATAATCGCGACGGCGACGGCCGTTATAGCGTTGCTGGAGTATTTGAACCGTAGAAAAAAGTAACCGCCCTGTCTAGCCACAGTGGCGGTTATTAAATAAAAGACCATTATCTGTGGCAAGCCCGCATAGGGCTACCAGCTACTTTTATTATACGCCTTTTTCCCGCCTTGTAAATCCCCAAGCAAAAATTTTGCTTTTGCGCC